>JAFYOD010000295.1 GCA_017556515.1 Lachnospiraceae bacterium | reverse complement strand
GATTTTTCCTTCTGTGGTAGAATCCTTTTACAACAGATCAACCACTTACGAAAGGAGAAATTTTATGGAGAAACTGGATTTAATTTTGCAGAAACTCGAGACGATGGATCGGAAGATTGATGTAATGGATCAGAAGATTGATCGCCTGGACGCAAAGGTGGTTTCCTTAGAACATAGGATGGACCGTCTGGAGTCTAGGATGGATTCTTTGGAACACAGAATGGATTCTTTGGAACACAGAATGGATTCTTTGGAACACAGAATGGACACTATGGAACACAAGGTAATCTCTTTAGAGAACAGAATGAATGATGAATTCTTCAAACTTAACCTCCGAATGGAAAATGAAGTCTTCTTCGGGATTAAAGCAGTTGCTGACGGACATGCAGATATTATGCGTAAGTACAAGAATCTGCTCGATGACCGTTATGACAAAGAACAGATTTTAGTAAGACTGATCCACCATGAAGCAAAAATCCATGAAATCGAACGTAATTGTGTACATTGCGCTTGAAAGAAACCGAATCACTAATCAAATCGTAAATTAATAAAAAGGGACTTCTAATCCACCGCTTTCGGTGAATGAAGTCCCTTTTTGTCATATATCGTTACTGTTTGCTATGCCATTCTCTAAAGCTGCATGCCAGTTTCTTAGCTGTCGGAGCTGCACAATGGCCGCCGCGTGCAGTACATAATAAGTCTCCGGAAAGACCGCGGCCAATGGTATCTGCCACATCAAGTACTTCATGGAATGGAAGTACCGGATCCTGCCCTGCCAGTGCCCACTGTGCATATACGATGGACATGGTTGCCACGAAAAGAACACGAGCCATGCAAGGCATGTCTTTGCCGCCCGGGATCGGGTCGCACGGCCAGCCAACGGACGCCTGCAGTGCCATGGAAGCCGCTGCCTCCACCTGCTCCGGAGTTCCTCCGAGCATCTGTGCTACCGCTGCCGCTGCCATCGCGGAACAGCATCCGCATTCACCTGTACAACCGGTCACTTCTCCTGTCGGAGCACTGCGAGTATAACAGATCGCACCTACACCGGCTGCCACGAAAAGACCGTCTAACAGGATTTCCTGTGGAAGATCTAAAGTCTCCTGTACAGAAGAGAGCACACCAAAGATGAATCCTCCTCCGGTTCCCATCGGACCCGGAACATTGAGCACACCTTCTACCGGAGGTTGTCCCGCCATTACATACTGGATGGACTTGGAGATCACACCCATGTTGAGCGGAAGGGTCGGCATTGCAGAATGCCATTTTTTATAATGAAGCTCTGTAAACGGAGTTGTGATCGGAGTCACATCCTCCTCGTAAAGTGCATGGGTTCTGCGGTACATCGCAGGCATAATCGTATCACGCATGTAGGAAACCACCTGCTCACGGTCCCAGCCGGACGCTGCCATTTCGTAATCGATGGCTACTTCCGGAAGAGATTTTCCCTGCTCTGCCGCCAGTCTGCGCCACTCTACCATATCCTGATAAAGCTGCGGTTTCTTT
>JAFYOD010000294.1 GCA_017556515.1 Lachnospiraceae bacterium | reverse complement strand
GTTGGTATTATTGGTGCAGGAACCATGGGTTCCGGTATCGCACAGGCATTCGCACAGACAGAAGGCTATGAGGTAATGCTCTGCGATATTAATGAGACATTTGCCGCTAACGGTAAAAATAGAATTGCTAAGACATTTGAAAAAATGGTAGCAAAAGGAAAAATGACACAGGAAGCTGCTGACGGCATCCTGGCTAAGATCACAACAGGTACAAAAGAGATCTGTGCTGATTGCGATCTCGTTGTAGAAGCTGCAATCGAGAATATGGCGATCAAAAAACAGACTTTCAAAGAGCTTGATGAGATCTGCAAACCGGAGTGTATCTTCGCTACAAATACATCTTCCCTTTCTATCACAGAGATTGGCTCTGCAGTAGAGAGAAACGTAATTGGTATGCACTTCTTCAACCCGGCACCGGTTATGAAGCTTGTAGAGGTTATCGCAGGCCTTAACACAAAACCGGAGCACGTAGAAGCAGTTAAGAAGATCTCCGAGGAAATCGGTAAGACACCGGTTCAGGTAGAAGAGGCAGCTGGTTTCGTAGTTAACCGTATCCTGATCCCGATGGTAAACGAAGCAATCGGCATCTATGCTGAGGGCGTTGCATCCGTTGAGGGTATCGATACAGCTATGAAACTTGGTGCAAACCATCCGATGGGACCGTTAGCACTTGGTGACTTAATCGGTCTTGACGTAGTTCTTGCGATCATGAACGTACTTATGGACGAGACAGGCGATGCGAAATATCGTCCGCACCCGCTTCTTAAGAAGATGGTTCGCGGTGGTCTCCTCGGCCGTAAGACAGGCAAAGGATTCTACGACTATAGCAAATAATGCGTAAGCATTATCAATATTAGTAATCGAACAGTATGTGGTAAGCAAATGAACGGAAAGTTCTTTTTCAGGGAAGTGATGTTCATTTGCTTCACTGCACAGGTTTGTGTTAAAAAAATAACAAAACTGTTCGACAGTAAATATGCAAAACGGACAAAAGTCTGTATTGCATTTGGAATTTGAGACATAGAGAAAATGAAGCATCCACATTTTCTTATGTTATATATGAAACACATTTCACAAGGAGGAACTAACACATGAATTTTACATTAAGTAAAGAGCATGAGATGGCGAGAACATTATATCGTGAATTCGCCGAGAAGGAAGTAAAGCCTCTCGCACAGGAGGTAGACGAGACAGAGCAGTTTCCGACAGAGACAGTAGCTAAAATGGCAAAGACTGGTTTCTTAGGAATCCCGGTTCCGAAGGAGTACGGCGGACAGGGCTGTGATCCGTTAGCATACGCTATGTGCGTTGAGGAGTTATCCAAGGTTTGCGGTACTACAGGCGTTATCGTTTCCGCACATACATCTCTTTGCTGCGATCCGATCCAGACATACGGTACAGAAGAGCAGAAAATGAAATACCTTGTTCCGCTTGCTAAGGGCGAGAAGTTAGGTGCTTTCGGTTTAACAGAGCCGGGCGCTGGTACAGATGCTCAGGGTCAGCAGACAAAGGCTGTTCTTGATGGCGACGAGTGGGTACTTAACGGTACAAAGATCTTCATCACAAACGGTAAAGAGGCAGACGTTTACGTTGTTATCGCTGTAACAGGTACAGTTGAGAAACGCGGCAAACTTCAGAAAGAAATCTCTGCATTCATCGTTGAAAAAGGTACACCGGGCTTCACATTCGGTACAAAAGAGAAGAAGATGGGTATCCGTGGTTCCGCTACATATGAGCTTATCTTCACAGATTGCCGTATCCCGAAGGAGAACTTATTAGGTAAGAAGGGCGAAGGCTTCAAGATCGCTATGCACACACTTGACGGTGGTCGTATCGGTATTGCTGCTCAGGCTCTTGGTATCGCAGAAGGTGCTCTTGAAAGAACAATCGAGTACGTAAAAGAAAGAAAACAGTTTGGACGTTCTATCGCTCAGTTCCAGAACACACAGTTCCAGCTTGCTGACATGGCTACAAAAGTACAGGCTGCTCAGATGATGGTTTATCGCGCAGCTATCGCTAAAGCTACTCAGAAAGACTACGGTTTCGAAGCAGCTATGGCTAAACTGTACGCAGCAGAAGTTGCTATGGAAGTAACAACAAAGGCTGTTCAGCTCCATGGTGGTTATGGTTATATCAGAGAGTACGACGTAGAGCGTATGATGCGTGATGCTAAGATCACAGAGATCTACGAGGGTACAAGCGAAGTTCAGAGAATGGTTATCTCCGCTAACCTCTTAAAGTAATTTAAGACTTTTCGGATTTAGCTAAATCATGACAAAAAACAAATAATAAGGAGTGACAATACAGTGAAAGTAGTTGTTTGTGTAAAACAGGTTCCGGATACAAAGGGCGGCGTTAAGTTCAAACCGGATGGAACACTTGACAGAGCAGCAATGCTCACAATCATGAACCCAGACGATAAAGCAGGTCTGGAGGCAGCTCTTCGCATTAAAGATCAGTACGGTGCTGAGGTTACAGTAGTTACTATGGGTCTTCCGAAAGCTGAAGAAGTTCTTCGTGAGGCTATGGCTATGGGTGCTGACCACGGTATCCTTGTTACAGATAGAGTATTAGGTGGCGCAGATACATGGGCTACATCTCAGACAATCGCAGGTGCACTTAGAAACCTCGAGTACGATCTTATCATCACAGGCCGTCAGGCTATCGATGGTGATACAGCTCAGGTAGGTCCGCAGATCTCCGAGCATCTTGGTCTTCCGGTAATCAGCTACGCTCAGGACATCAAAGTTGAGGGCGACAGCGTTATCGTTCAGAGACAGTATGATGACAGATATCATATCGTTAAAGCTAAAATGCCGTGCTTAGTTACAGCTCTTGCAGAGTTAAACGAGCCGCGTTACATGACTCCGGGTGGAATCTTTGATGCATATAAGAAAGATATCACTGTTTGGGGCAGAAAAGATCTTACAGGCGTAGAGGATTCCAACCTTGGTCTTAAGGGATCCCCGACTCAGATCGCAAAAGCTTCCGATAAAGTAAGAAAAGGTGCTGGTGAGAAAGTTGTTCTTGATCCGACAGCATCCGTTGACTACATCGTAGGCAAACTTACAGAGAAGCATGTACTTTAATCTAAAGAAAGTGGTGAATAGTGATGAGCTTAGCAGAATATAAGGGTGTATATGTCTTTGCGCAGCAGGTAGACAACGAAGTAAGCAGCATTGCTTTAGAGTTAATCGGCAAAGGTAAAGACTTAGCAAAAGATTTAGATACTACTGTTACAGCAGTTTTAATTGGTCATAACGTAATGGGTCTTACAGAAGTACTTGGTGAGTACGGTGCAGACAAAGTTATCGTTGTTGACGATCCGGAGTTAAAAGAGTACAGAACAGAGCCGTATACACACGCTCTTACATGTGTAATCAACGAGTTCAAACCGGACATCTGCTTAATCGGTGCTACAGCTATCGGCCGTGACCTTGGCCCGCGTGTATGTGCACGTATCCACACAGGTCTTACAGCTGACTGTACACAGCTTGATATCGGTGATTTCCCGATCAACCCGATGCCGGGTAAAGAGCAGAAGCACAACCAGCTTCTCATGACACGTCCGGCATTCGGTGGTAACACAATCGCAACAATTGCTTGTCCGGAGTTCCGTCCGCAGATGGCAACTGTTCGTCCGGGTGTTATGCAGAAAGCTGAAAGACAGATCGGCAGAAAAGCTGAAATCATCGAGTTCAATCCGGGATTCGAGCCGAACGAGAGATACACAGAGATCCTTGAGATCGTTAAAGAAGTTTCCAACATCGCTGATATCATGGATGCTACAATCCTTGTATCCGGTGGTCGTGGCGTAGGTAGCGCTGAGAACTTCAAACTTCTTCAGGACCTTGCTGATGCTATCGGCGGTACAGTATCCTGCTCTCGTGCAGTTGTAGACGCTGGTTGGATGCCGAAGGATTTACAGGTTGGTCAGACAGGTAAGACTGTTCGTCCGCACGTATACTTCGCTATCGGTATCTCCGGTGCTATCCAGCACGTAGCTGGTATGGAAGAGTCTGACATCATCGTTGCTATCAACAAAGATGAGACAGCTCCGATCTTCGATGTTGCTGACTACGGCGTAGTAGGCGACCTCAACAAGATCCTTCCGGTTCTTACACAGAAAATTAAAGAAGCAAAAGCAGCTAACTAATTTTTAGTGGATGCAAGCCCCCAGATCGTTTTTGGTCTGGGGGCTTTTTTACGTGATTTTATCACATACAAAACCTCCGAAAATCCATATAATAAAGCCATAAAGATAAGAAATAAAGAATTACAATAAATCGGATGTAATTATTATATTGAGGAATGAAGGAGGATATACTATGTTAGCTAGATTTGATGAGAGTATTATGACAGGAAATGTGATGATCGATGAGCAGCACAGAGAGATTATTGAAAAAATCAATCAGTTGGTAAATAGTTGCGAACAAGGCAGAGAAAAAGTGAAGGCGATCAAGATGCTTCATTATCTTGCTGACTATGCAGATTATCACTTCGCAGAGGAAGAAAAACTTCAGGAGAATATTCATTATCCGGGAATTATGGAACATAAGTTAAAACATGAGGATTTCCGGAAAGCAGTTCAGGAATTATTTGAAATGTTAGAAGAAGAGGAAGGACCATCCGACCGATTTGTTGAAGCAGTACACAAGAATGTAACAGAGTGGCTGTATGGTCACATCAAAGGATTTGATGTATCGGTTGCGACATATATGCATATGAATAATGTGCCGGATATGTTGTAAGAATAGAAATTATACTTGGCAATAAAAAATCCCAGAGAGAATAGAATTCTATTTTCTCTGGGATCTTTATTATGAAATGAATTTAGTTAAATGCAAGAATTATTTGTTTGCCTCAACCTCAGCCATTTTCATCGCACGAACTTTTAACGGAAGACCGAAGAGTGTGATGAAGCCAGTTGCATCGTGGTGGTCATAGAGCTCACCAGTTGTGAAGGATGCAAGGGACTCGCTGTATAAGGAGTACGGAGATGTTGTGCCGGCTT
>JAFYOD010000293.1 GCA_017556515.1 Lachnospiraceae bacterium | reverse complement strand
GATCGTCTCCACTTCACTTTCTTCAAAAGCTCGCAGAGAATGACACACGACCGGTTCATTATTTAATAATAAGAACTGTTTAGCAACTGCGGACTGCATACGCTTTCCCTGACCGGCCGCCAAAACGATCGCTGCTGTTTTGATCATAATTAACGCTCTCCCAGTTTCAGGTTCGGAACCGCATTGAGATCCCAACCGGCTCTTGCACCATTGATATATTCGTAATATGCCGCCGCGCCGATCATGGCTGCGTTATCGGTACAGAAGATCGGAGACGGGTAATAGAACTTAATTCCTTCTTTTTCGCAGGCTTCTTTCATTCCTGCGCGAAGTGCAGAGTTGGAGGCTACACCGCCGGCGATCGCCAGCTTACCGTAACCATATTCTTTCGCTGCTGCAACTGCCCTGGATACAAGAACATCAACGACTGCATTCTGGAAGGAAGCTGCAAGATCCGGAACATTGATGGTCTCGCCCTTCATATCACACTGGTTGATATAATTTAAAACAGCAGATTTTAAGCCACTGAAACTGAAATCATAAGCAGAACCGCCTACTTTCGCACGCGGGAATTCCATCGCATGCGGATTTCCTTCTTTTGCTGCCTTATCTACTTTCGGACCGCCCGGATATCCAAGTCCAACTGCACGGGCAACTTTATCGAATGCTTCTCCGGCCGCATCATCCATAGTGCGTCCGATGATCTCAAACTCTCCGTAATCTTTTACAACTACCAAATGTGTATGTCCGCCGGATACGATCAGACATACAAACGGCGGTTCCAGATCCGGATGATCGATAAAGTTTGCAGACACATGACCTTCAATATGATGAACACCGACCAATGGTTTATTAGCAGCATATGCGATCGCTTTCGCTTCTGCCACACCTACCAGCAAAGCACCTACCAGACCCGGACCGTATGTTACTGCGATCGCAGTCATTTCGTCCAATGTCATATGAGCTTCATCTAAAGCCGCCTGGATTACCTGATTGATTTTTTCAATATGTTTTCTGGATGCGATTTCCGGAACCACACCTCCGTATAATGTATGGAGGTCGATCTGGGAAGAAATCACATTGGATAAAACCTCGCGACCGTTTTTCACAACGGATGCTGCAGTTTCATCACATGAACTTTCAATGGCGAGGATGTAAACATCCTCTTCAATTTTGTGAATTTTCATATCGTACAGACCTCTCTATTAATCTTCGTCAAATCCTAATTCCATGGACCAGCCGTCTCTCGCTGTTTTGATACGCGGGAAGATCTCACGAACTTCGTTGAGATATTCTTCCGGTCGCATCAGGGATGGACTGTAATGGGTCAGCCACATCTCTCTCGGTTCTGCTTCTTTTCCTAACTTTGCCGCCTCCTGGAACGTCATGTGCTTATACTCTCTGGCTTTAGACACCTTATCCTTTTCGCCATACATACCTTCACAAATAAACAGATCACAGTCTTTTGCGTATTCTGCAATAACCGGAACCGGTCTCGTATCTGTGGAATATGTTACGGAAAGTCCGCGTCGTTTCTCGCCAAGAACCATATCCGGTGTCAGAGTACGTCCCTCAAACTCAATGGTCTCACCTTTCTGCAGACGGCTCCAGAATTTCTGCGGGATTTCCTGCGCCTTCGCACGCTCCACATCAAATTTGCCATTTCGCGGAATGGAAATCTTATATCCATAGCATACTACATTGTGGTTTACACGGAACGCGTCGATCACATACGGGCCTACCTTGATCTGCTCTCTTGGCTCAGACAGTTCGTAAAAACGAAGCTCAAACGGAAGTTCCGGCGCGATCATGCGAAGTGCATTTACCACGCGTTCCAGTCCTCTCGGACCTACAAGGAGTACCGGTTCTGTTCTCTCTGCATTTCCCATAGTTAAAAGGAATCCCGGAAGACCGCTGATGTGATCTGCATGGTAATGGGTAAATAACATGACATCCACCGGTTTCGGACTCCAGCCCTTTTCTTTTAATGCGACCTGGGTTCCCTCGCCACAGTCGATCAGCAGATTGCTGCCGTCACAGCGGGCCATCATGGATGTCAGCCAGCGATACGGGAGCGGCTGCATACCTCCGGTACCCAGTAAACAAATATCTAACATGAAAATGACCTCATTTCTTTATTTTGACCGTTCATTTACGGCCATTTTTCGATCTCGGTTTATAACCGAAGACAAATTACAATATTCTACCAGTTTGAATCATAACATAATTTCTCCGTAATATGCAAGAGAGGGAACAGCAATTTCACATTTTTTGCTGTTCCCTCTCACTTGTTCGATTTTAACTTTGATCAAAGTAATTCTGTCTGCTCTTCCACATCCACCGGTATCTTAAACTGGCTGATCAATTCATCGTAGCAAGATTCACAGATATCAAAATGATGGATTTCTCCATCTTTCTCCGAAAAATAGTTCCATGCATGATTGACCAGAACCGCTCCCTCGCGGACGATTCCATCCTTGACTGCCAGACTTCTTCCGCACTGATTGCAGACTACGGATTTCAACTGTCCGTCTTTTCCGTATTTTCTCATATTATCCTCACCTTTCGCTTCTTGTATTCCCCTAGGTTTCAAGGGGTACCCGATGCTCTTACATTATAGCGGATATATGACGTTTTTTAAGTGGGAATGGTTGGGAGGTTGTGCACCCACATAATGAGAGCATCTTCCGTCGGATTGTGATAATAATTTTTACGAACGGCTTCCGATACAAAACCATACGCTTTATAAAGGCCAATGGCAGGTTCATTTCCCGCACGAACTTCCAGAGTCAGATCGGTAATCTGGTTTTTGGCAGCCGATCCCATCATCATATCCATGAGTTTTCTGGAATATCCATGACCACGATGTTCCGGAAGCACTGCAATTCTCATCAGTTCTCCCTCTCCGGCAATGAATCGATAATTGATATAACCTAAAATAGTTTCCGCTTCCAGTACCCAGACCTCATCCCAGCTGCTGTCCACCAGATCGCGAACCATATTTTCAGACCATGGATCTGTAAAGCATTCTTTCTCTATTGCGAAAAGACTCTTTACATCATCGATTGTCATTTTTCTCAGAGTTGTTCCCATAACTTCTCCTTTTCCATTCGAAAAT
>JAFYOD010000292.1 GCA_017556515.1 Lachnospiraceae bacterium | reverse complement strand
TGTATTTCTTTGATGGACACAATTTATATTTTGATGAAGATACAACCTACGGAACTTGCTGGGGTGTGAAAGATTTCATGGACCAGTGGGAGAAGCCGATGATCATTGTAGGAATTGAATGCGGACATGGAACCGGAGAACGACTGAACGAATACTGCCCGTATAAGATGCCGACCGGATTTTGCAGTGAATTTGACTGTATTGGAGATGAGACGTTCAAGTGGATCGCGAATGAGATCAAACCGATGATCGATAAAGAATATCGCACTTATCCGAACCGTCAGTGCACCGGTATTGCAGGATCCAGCATGGGCGGTCTGATGGCAGTGTTTGGTTTGATCAAATACAACCATGTATTTTCCAAAGCCGCTTGTGTATCCAGCGCCATTGGATTTTGCATGCCAAAGCTGAATGAAGATATCGAGGCATATCCGATCGACCCGGATACCCGTGCATTTATTTCTTGGGGAACAAGGGAAGCATGGGGTGTGAAAGACCATGAGCACGAAGATACTGCAAGTCCGACCGCGTTAAATAATCACGAGGTGGCAGATAAACTAGCAGCACAGGGAGCGGCAGTCGATGTATTCTGTCAGATTGGTGGAGCACATTGTGAGGCTGATTGGAGAGATCAAGTGCCGAGATTTATGGACTTCCTCTGGATGAGATAGTTTGTTAAGGAAAAGGAGCGTATGAGTGATTTATGAAGATCAAACGATTACAATTGATTGAAGGTGCAAAGCAGGCAGAAGGTCTGACCGTCATCATCGATGTCTTTCGCGCTTTTTCATTAGAATGTTATTTGTATGATATGGGGGTAAAAGAAATTCGTCCGATCGGATCCATCGAAGATGCCTTTGCTTTGCATGAGAAACTACCGGGCAGTATTCTTGTAGGCGAACGAAAAGGTAAGAAGTGTGAAGGATTTGATTTCGGAAATTCCCCGTCGACCGTTGACCGTGATAGTGTGTTGGGAAAAACCATTATTCACACAACCAGTGCGGGTACACAGGGAATTGTCAATGCACAGAACGCGGCCGAGATCATTACCGGAAGTCTGGTTAATGCAAAAGCGATCGTATCCTACATAAAATCAAAGAATCCTGAAGTGGTTTCCATTGTAAGTATGGGAACACGCGGGATCCGAACCAATCTGGAAGATGAACTTTGTGCAGAGTATTTGATCAGCATGTTAGAAGGTAAGGAGATGGAAGACCTTGAAGCGCGTATTTCCGGACTTCGCACAAATGGCGGAGAACATTTCTTTGACCCGGACAATCAGGAAGTTTTTCCGGAGGCTGACTACTGGATGTGCATCAAGTATGATCAGTTCCCATTTGTAATACGGATTGAAAAAGATGAGTTGGGATTTGTTGGTATTAAAACTCCAATATAAACAGCAATAAAAAAGACACTGCCTGTTATAAGGCGGTGTCTTTTTTATGTGTTTCCCATACTTGTATGATTAAAAGAAGGTTTCTACGGAGGAATTGGTACAACCGGCTCAGTATTTTGCATACGTGGAGATATTAAGAGGCGAAGACATGCAAAATGGAATTAAAGTAGACTGTTTTGTAAAAGTATAAATACATTGTCCACCTTGACGTTCCCACTACCTATGATATAAAATAAGATTATTCTGAAGAAAGGAAAAATCTGATCCTTACAAATCGGATTGGATTATGTGTTCGATATGAATAATAAAAAACAGGTAGTAGACCGCTTGAACGAATTACGTACCCATGCAAGAGAGTGCTGGGGATTTGTATGGAAAAATGATGAGGATCGTTTATTCGCTTCTGAAGAAGTCGATTCTTTTGAGAAAAGCTTCCATTATTTTAAAGATGATAATTTCTGTCTGTGGGATTTAAATACTTACAGGAAAGCAGAAGAGATTGATTCCATTACACCGTTTTTTGATGACAATGAAGAAGAGGATGATGACTGGTCTTGTGATCTGTATTTCTCTTTCAGAGGCGGTTCTGAATTGTTGGTGACATCCTATACACTGGCTGGTGCACTTGGATTTTTACTGGAAGTGAAAGGTAAGAAAATTCAGACCCAGGATCCGGAAGAAATCCAGAAGTATTTTGAAGAGAATTAAATATAGCAGCTGTTTTTAATGGCTCAAGATTTCAAAAAGTATCTGTATGATTTTCTGACAGATACTTTTTGTTACAAATGTAAAAATTGGGGGAAGTGAACGGTCATGAACAAAAGTGATATGTTATATTATTTTTTAGCATCTTCTAAGAATTCTCATAAGAGGATTAAAGTCACAGGCGGAGAAAAGGTTGTGGTTAAGGGCTTTGTACAGGAAGTGAGCAAGGACGATAAAAGTATAACGGTTGTAGTAGAGGATGCAACGTATGTGATC
The DNA here is from genome assembly GCA_017556515.1 of Lachnospiraceae bacterium. Lineage (GTDB taxonomy): Bacteria > Bacillota > Clostridia > Lachnospirales > Lachnospiraceae > Pilosibacter. The sequence continues at coordinate 341 of JAFYOD010000292.1, read as the reverse complement.
GATCTGGAGAAATCTCATATCCGTACGGGTATTTTTGACAGTCGTACACTTATCGTGGATGGGGAACTCCCGCTCAAGTTTCAGTTGTGTTGATATCGGAAGAATTCTGTGAGGGAAAAGGAAATGAGTAATAGCTGGAAGTTTTATGTATCGGGTATTTGTTTTGGAAAAATGGAGATTGTAGATCGAGTGATCTATCATTCTCCGCTAGATGTACATACAGGAATATTTCGGGAACGACAGGTGTTCACTTCTGATTTCAAGATGTATCAGGAAATGGGAAAGATGAATGTTCTGGAGGCGTTGAATTCTCTGAATGAATATGAAACTGAGCTTGCAGG
>JAFYOD010000291.1 GCA_017556515.1 Lachnospiraceae bacterium | reverse complement strand
TGCAGAAGCTGAGGCTATGGAAGCAGATGCGATTGTCAATATTCGGTATGCCTCTGCCGCTGTTATGCAGGGAGCTGCAGAAGTGATTGCCTATGGCACAGCCGTCAAATTTATAAACAAGTAAACCAATTCCAATTTGTCGAAGAGATGCTTTTGGTATTTCCAAAACTTAATTACATAATATACCGCCCATGCATTTTTATACTTAAATATGCATGGGCTATTTGTAGCTTTTTACTTTGTCTACACTCTGAAACTGCTAGGACTTTGTCCTGGCAGTTTTTCTTTTGTTTCTTCTGATTCGGTTCAGGTTTCTCTCAAAATCTCCGTTTGCAAGCAGCTCTGCTACCACGTACTGAATATAGGTTGGCACGGTACATGACATAAAGCTCAATTCTTTCTCATATTTCTGAGCCAGATGCTTTGGAAGCACCATGTAGCCAATACGAAACGATGGAGAGATGGTTTTGGAAAAGGTGTTCATGTAGATCACATTTTTTTTGGTGGAAAGTGAAAATAAAGTCTCCACATTTTGTGGAATCAGGGAAAATTCTGACTCGAAGTCATCTTCTATCATGTAACGCTCTCCCTTTTCCGCCCATCGGATATATTCGTGTCGTTTGGAAGCAGAAGCTGTTACACCACTTGGATAGCTTCGGTATGGAGAAATATGAAGAATGTCCGCCTGACATTGGCGCAAGGCATTGCTGTCAATCCCGTCTTTACCGAGTGGCAGCTTTTGTAATGGCACATCTGATGCGGTATATACCTGCTCGATCTTGTTGTAGGAAGGAGACTCGATTGCATAAGTATGTGTTCTTCCTAATAATTCCACCAAAATGGTATATAAATATTCTGATCCGGATCCGACAACAACCTGGTCAATGTCTGCATGGATTCCTTTGCTTCTCGCCAGATAATCGCAAATGGCAGTTCTTAAAGAAAGGCAGCCAAGGTTTGGAGATCGCTCGAGAATCCCTCTGTCCATATCTGTAATGACTTTTCTCATGGTCTTCGCGAGAACAGAAAAAGGAAACTCTGTGTCTGTCTCGTCTTCGATTTCATTTTCCTGTTTTTGCTCATTTCGGACACTTTCTGTAGGTCTTGCAACCGGAATAAAACCATCTTCCGTATGGAAGGTCACAAAATAACCGCTGCGTTCGCATGCTTCTGCATATCCTTCTTCACAGAGCAATGCATACGCATGTTCTACCGTGATCGTGCTGACACCAGTATCGGAGGAAATGGTTCTTTTGGACGGCAATTTACTTCCTGTCGGATATATCCCGTTGATAATATCGTCTCTTACCTGAATATAAAGCTGAAAATATGCCGGTGTTTTTATCTGATCCTTGATCGAATATCTCATCTGGTTATATATTTTTCTCCTTTTTTGGTCATTTTATATCATCAGTTTTCATTGTATACTATCTTTCAGATAGACACAAGGGGGACCTTAATATGAACGAAAAAAATAATACAGGGAAACTGGTAATGGCATCCATGCTTGCAGCACTCACATGTGTGGCAACGATGATCATCAAGATCCCATCTCCGTTAAAGGGATATTTAAATCTGGGTGATTGCGTCGTACTTCTTTCCGGATGGATGTTAACACCGGGATACGGCTTTTTAGCTGCCGGATTTGGCTCTGCATTGGCGGATATTTTCTCCGGATATGTAATGTACGCTCCGGCTACTTTCGTGATCAAAGGATTGATGGCCTTAATCGCATATTACGGATATCAGATGTTACATAAAAAATTCAGCACTTCCGTTTCGAATATCGTAAGCGGCATTTTAGCCGAGATCCTCATGGTACTTGGTTATTTTGTATTTGAAGGATTTTTATATGGTTTTGGACCATCTGTGGTAAATATTCCGGCAAACGCCGTTCAGGGTGTTGCAGGATTGATCCTCGGATGTTTATTGATCAAAATGTTAAGAGGATGGAATACGAAACATGGGGCCTGATAATCGGGCCTCTTTTTTCTATGCATTTTGTACGATATTTCAAACATGAAAAAACCTTTATTTTACTTGCTTTTCTGCAACTCTGTCCGTATAATAATGGACGGAATTTATAAACAAAGGATAAATATGGAGGAAATATCATGTCCGCAGAAATGACAACAAAACTCGCTAACCCGGGCCCGCTTGGTCTCCTTGGTTTCGGTATGACAACTATTCTTTTAAATCTTCACAACGCAGGTCTGCTTCCGCAGTCCATCATGATCGTTGCTATGGGTATCGCTATGGGCGGTCTTGCACAGATCATCGCAGGTATCCGTGAACTTTGCCAGGGCAACACATTTGCAGGTACAGCTTTCACAGCTTACGGCCTCTTCTGGTGGTCCCTCGTTCTGATCTGGGTAAATCCGTTTGCTGAGGCTGGCATCGAAGGTGCAAGCAAACTCGCTATGGGTTACTACTTACTTCTTTGGGGTATCTTCACATTCTTCATGTTCATTGGTACTCTGAAGCACAACCGCGCAACTCAGGTTGTATTTGGTTCCCTCACAATCTTATTCGTGCTTCTTGCATTAGGTGATTTCACAGGCAACCACTCCATCACAACAATCGCAGGTTTCGAGGGTATCTTCTGTGGTGCTTCCGCAATCTACAACGCTGTTGGACAGATCTTAAATGCTGAGTACGGCAAAGAGATGTTCCCGTTAGGCTAATATCATAAAAAAATATATAAAAGGGTCGTCACATTCAAGTGACGGCCCTTTTCTGTTTCAATAGTTTCTTATTTTCGCACAAGCGCTCCAAACTTGTTCATATCAATCTTTTCGTGCGTTCCGTCAGCATCCTGACTCAGTTCCAGAGAATAAGCCAAATGCTGTTTTACCCCACGACCATAGAGATAACAAAATGCAAGTTTTCTTTGGGCATCCAGATGCCCCTGCTCCATTGCTTTTTTAAACAGCTCCGCTGCCAGCTTTTCATTCTTTTTGATGCCCTTTCCATCTAAATAAAGAAGACCAAGCTGATACTGGGCTTCTGCATCCCCCAATTCTGCATGCTCCTGTAATTGAACAATCTCCGGATCCATTAACGCAGTGGAATTTTCTGTAGTTTTCATTTTATTTTTCAACCAATTGAGCATATCGATCTCCTTGATAGGGATTTATTTACAAAAAATTATGCCATAGAAAAATATCTCCGTCAAGTTTGAACCCTGATCGTCAAGTTACCTTTGAAAGTATGAACCATTAGTGGTATAATGTACATGTTTTTCTAATAATACGCACGATGA
>JAFYOD010000036.1 GCA_017556515.1 Lachnospiraceae bacterium | reverse complement strand
CATCGGAGAAGAAGGTGTGATCGGGAAGATAGCTGCCACGTCAGTAAATGCGTATGAAGCATGAGCTGCTGCGTGGTTACCATCCATGGTTTTCATTTTTCTTGCCATAGTTGATTTTCCTCCTATAAATTGTATAAATAAAAAATTATTTATAAAACCAGTCCCCCATTTGCACATAGGGATACCTATATTCTATTATAGCAATATCTCTGAAAAATGCAAATGATAAACGAAAGAATTTAGTATAAAATTATGAACAATTTTAGGTTTTACTACATTCGAATTTCACAATATGAACAACATTCCATTATATGAAATACTAAAAAAAGACCCGACCACAAAATGTAGTGGTCGGGCAATATTATCATACTTTTTATCCCATCGGTGCGATCAAGGATGCTCCTGCCGGAGACGCATTCGTTTCCGGTACGCTCGCTCCTCCCGGTCCTGAAGACGGACTTGCCTGTGGCACCTGTCCTCCCGGGCCTCCGCCTACACCTGCCGGAGTTGTCATATCTGCAGGGCTCAGCGGAGCACCGGACGGTGCATTGGTTGTTTCTGTCGGCGCTGTTGCAGACGGCTTGATCAGATCTGCAGGACCCACATTCTGAACATTGGTTTCCGAAACTTCACTTCCCGGAGTCTGTGATGATGTCGGAGCTTGTGTCTCAGAAGCGTTTGACTGCTCGGCACTCGGAAGAGTTTCTGTTGGAGACAGTGTTCCTGCCTCAGCCGGACTGCTTGGTGCTTCACTGCTCACACCTTCTGTAGAAGCTACTGTTCCGGATGTATTGCGTTTGATCGTTGCAGATTTACCTTTATAAGTACTGTTGTGAAGAAGAATATCTTCAATAACAACACCATCTTTCTTTGTTACCAGATTCGTTACCCAGCGGCTTCCGAGAGTTGCTGCTTTCGCTTCCACCTCTACTCCCGGCTCCAATGTAGGATCTTCTTCATATACCGGCGCCGGCGCTTCCAAATCTTTTACTTTTTTGGAAACCATAGAAAGAGTTACACCCTCTTCCAGGATCGGAGTTCCGTATACGGAAACGGTTAACTTCTGATTTGCAAAGCTTGTCTTAATACCAACTGCAGTCTTGGAGTTATTTACAAACTTCATATCCGGACCGGAATGACCATCATAACTTACCATCGCATCCTCACCCGGAGTAACATAGGATGGCTCATAACTGTGAGCATGACGTTCGGTTGTCTTTAATCCGGAAAATACAACTGCATTATATAATGTAGAAGACACCTGACATACACCTCCGCCCGGCTCTTCTACCAGAACACCATTTACATAAGCCCCCGCGGCCTGATAGCCTTTTGCCGGTGTACGGTTTCCGGTGGTAAGGTTAAAGGAAAATTCCTCACCCGGCTGAATGATCAGTCCGTTAATCGCATCGGACGCGATACGGATATTTTCATTTCTAGCCTTATTAGATGTTGTAGTTGTCGTATATGTGCCCAGACGTTTGAAACTTTCTTTTGCCTGCGCTTCTGTGATCTCAGGTTCTACATTCACAGCTGTTGCTGCGATCGTTTTCTGATACTCCCCTGCTTTTACCGCATTGATCAATTCGGAGGCAAGCTTCTCTCGTTCGATCACCGTACCATTTTCTGCACCGGAGAAAATAAACTGTGCACTGGCTTTGTCATAAGAGCTGATAGAACCATTCTTCGGTTTCACATCCCAGCCCTCTGCAAGAACCGCTGCAGCTGACTGTGCTGCTTCTTCAATTCCGTCTGTTCCAACAGTAAAGCTTCCTGCTTTGCCGTTTTCAAATGCCTCATCAAGAATGTAATCTACATTTCCGGACAGAAGATTTTCAACAGCTTTCACCTCGTCCTTATAAGATACTTTTAAATCCCATTTCATATCAGAAAGGATCTT
>JAFYOD010000290.1 GCA_017556515.1 Lachnospiraceae bacterium | reverse complement strand
TACTTCAGATTCTTATGGATCGCATTGAACTGAAGTGTACCGCCGAGTACGAAGAGAGCCAGCGGAGAAGTCATGTTGGAGAACTCGGAAATCGGTTTTAATAAGCTGGACGGTACTTTGATCTGAAGGAAGAAAAATACCAGACCGACTACAGCACCCTGCAGGAGTGGATTTTTCAATACATTGATGAAAATCGCTTTCGGATCTGCTTTTCCGTCGGTGTTGAACATCTCCAAAATAACCACGGAGGTGGTGTTGTAGATAGTAACAACCACAGTGATCAGCATAGCTGCAACGGAAGATGCATAGTCACCAAATACGGAGAGTGTAAGCGGAAGTCCGAAGAGAATAAAGTTGCTTCGGAAGATCGCCTGGATGATAACTCCGCGCTTCGGATTTTCCTTAATGATACGCGGAATGATGATTACGAGGATCACTTCCAGGATCAGGATACTTGCACCTGTGAAGATCATCAGGATCGGACGCGGAAGATCTGTCGGATCTGCCTTGTAAATATTGTAAAATGTCATAAACGGGTAGAAGAGGCGGAACACCATCTTATTTAATTTCTGAAGGAACTCCTCCGAAACCACACCCTTGATCTTGGCAGTATATCCGAATGTAATGTAAAACAGAAACGGAATGACTGCATTCATCGCGACGAGAAAACTTTCCATAAATATGCCTTTCTTTTTGTAAAATCGTTCTATCTATATACTCTACCACCGGAATCGACAATTGTCTAATAGGAAAATGATGATGTGAGGGATAAACAAAAGAATATATAAAAATCTGTTTTACAACTGCAAGGAAGTAGGGTATGATAAACTAGAGTTAATATGGGGGAGGATCAACAAATGAGCTTTACAGTTGATACAGTAAAAGAAGCGCGCGAGCGTATTCGTGACTATGTGACAGAAACTCCGCTTCTTCGAATGGAAGCCTTAGATGCATTTTTAGGTTGTCAGGTATATCTGAAACTGGAAAATATGCAGAAGATCGGTGCATTCAAATTCCGCGGAGCGATGAATAAAATCCAGAAACTGACAGAGGAAGAACTTGCACGCGGTATCGTGGCTGCATCTTCCGGTAATCATGGAAAGGCAATCGCCTACGGTGCAAAGATGAAAGGTGCCAAGGCAACGATCATTATGCCAAACACAGCGCCGAAGATGAAAGTCGAGGCCATCAAGGCTCTTGGTGCAGAGGTTATTTCCTGCGACGCGGCAGAACGTTTCGAAGTTGCTGCGAAAGTTTGCGAGGAAAGAGGAAGCACTATGGTTCCGCCGTACGATGATTACGATGTTATGGCAGGTCAGGGCACTCTTGGTCTCGAGATCATGGAACAGTGTCCGGATGTGGATATGGTTGTGGTCCCGGCCAGCGGCGGCGGTCTGATCGGTGGTGTGTCTACAGCGATCAAAGGCGTAAATGCCAATGTAAAAGTGATCGGTGCAGAGCCGTCCGTACTTCCGAGATACAGTGTAAGCATGGAGAAAGGTGAACCGACCATGGTTCCGATGCCGGAAGTGAAATCTGTGGCAGATGCTTTGGTTTCTAACCGTCCGGGTCTTAAATGTTTCCCGGTGGTTCGTGATCATGTAGATGGATTTGCAGCGGTAGATGATACTTACATGCTGAAAGCCATGAAGATGTTATTAATGGAAGGAAAGATCCTGGCAGAGCCGTCCTCCTGTATCGGAATGGGCGCTGTAATGCAGGGGAATATTTCCGTAAAACCGGAAGACAAAGTTTGTTTTGTGATTTCTGGCGGTAACCTTGGATTCGATCAGTTAGAATTACTTGGTGGTGTAAATTATTAAAATGGAAAGGCCGGGAGAATTCTCGGCCTTTTGAAAGGAAAAATTACATATGGGAAAAAAAGAAACGTTAGGACAGTTTTTGTTCAATCGTGCAAAGCGTTCTGTTGTTGCGGCGGCTGGCCTTCTCATGTATGCGGTAGGTGTTTATTTCCAGCTTCAGGCTGATCTTGGAATGCAGCCGTGGCAGGCCATGCGTCTTGGCCTTTCCAACCAGTTAAACGTTTCATTTGGTACAGTCAGTATCGTGACTGCCTTGATACTGATCGTGATCGATCTGTTTTTAAAACAGAAACTCGGTATTGGAACCTTTTTAGATGCCTTTTTGGTTGGAATTGGTATGGATATTTGTATCCATTTAAATTTCCTTCCGGTGCAGACAAATCTGTTTTTCCAGATTTTCTGGATTGTTGCCGGAATGGTTGTTTGTGCATTTGGTCAATGGCTTTACATGGCAACCGGATTATGTTGTGGTCCTGTAGATTCCTTCCTTTTGGGAATCGGACAGCTGTTCCCGAAAGTCTCTATTGGAAAGGTAAACCTTGGAATTTTGGCAGCAGTCCTTGCAATCTGTGTGCTGTTAAAGAGCCCGCTGGGAATCGGTACTGTGATCACCGTATTTTTTACAGGATTTATCATGGACGTGGTATTCAAACTGGTGAAATTTAAACCGAGAAAAGTTGTACACGAGAGCTTGATTGAAACAGCAGAACTGTTCATGAACGTATTCAAGAAAAACTAAAGAAATAAGATACAGACAGATGAATCTGTGAAAGGAGTAGTATGAAAAACACAGAAACATTTACACAATTTTTATTAAACCGTCTTGGAAGAAGTATTTTTGCGGTAGCGGGCCTTCTGGTATTCGCGCTCGGTTCCTACTTCCAGATTCAGGCAAACTTCGGTATGTCCCCGTGGAACTCCCTTAGCCAGGGTATCTCCATGAACTATCCGATCACATTTGGTACAGCCAATATCATTATTTCCTTTATCATTATCGGAATTGATATTTTAATGAGAGAGCCGATCGGTATCGGAACCATTTTAAATGCGATCATTATTGGTGCAGGCACAGACGTGTTCCTTTCCATCGGATTCCTTCCGCAGCAGACAAGTTTCATCGGTAAATTTGTAGTGCTGATGGCTGGTATCGTGATCACATGTCTTGGCCAGTATCTTTATATGAAGGCATGCTTAAGCTGCGGCCCGAGAGATTCCCTTCTTGTAGGTCTCGGAAAGAAATTCCCGAAGGTAAAGATCGGTTATGTAAATATGGCACTTCTCGCTATGGTACAGATCGTATGTTTCATTCTCGGAAGCCCGGTAGGCCTTGGAACCGTTATCTGCGTATTCGGTACAGGCACCATCACCAACATCGTATTCGGTTTCCTGAAATTCGAGCCGCGTGCACTGAAACATGAGAGCATCATTGATACCATTGCAGCTGCGAAGAAGACATTAGAGAGTAAATAAATATTTTATTGAGGAAATGTTTTAGGAGCATTTCCTCTTTTTTGTTTTATCCACACATGCAATATTCTGCAAACAAGCTGCGTTTCCGAATTTTGTACGGCCATCGATAATCAGCCGCTTCGACAAACTCAGCCCTAACGGGCCTCAGACAAGTCTCCGTGGCTGAAATTAGCCCGTACAAAATATACGGAAGCCTTGCAAATGTTTGCAGAATACAGCATATGGAATAAACCAAAGAAGAGAAATGTCAAAACATTTTCAATAAAATATCTAGTTTCTCCCAGCTGAGGCATTCGAATATACTGTGCTATAGAATCTAAGTATTTCCATTACGTAAAGAATAATAAACGTGGTATCTGATAGAAAATCCCGTACATGTCTCAAATGATAGGATGAACGACTGCGCTTCACAAGTTTGCGCTCTTACAGAAGTCGCAATGTTTTTATCGCGACTGGAGTAAGGGCGGATAAAAACGAAGTGAAGCAAAGGTAGTCATCCGTTTTTGAGATAGTACGGGATTTTCTACAGATATCTGTTTTTTATTTTTATGAAATGAAATACTAGCGTTCCTTACACACATCAATCCACTTATCTGTTCCGGAGAAGTGCTCCAGTTCTGCAAGTGTCAAACGTACGGCGCTGTTTCCGCTGCCGGCAGCAGGGTACACGATGTCGAAACGTTTTAAAGATTCATCCAGGTAGACTTCGATTCCATCGTTGATCACGAACGGGCAGACTCCGCCCGGAGCATGGCCGATCAGTTCTTCCACGATGTCACCAGGGATCATTTTCGCTTTTGCATGGAAGAGTTCTTTGTATTTTTTATTATCGACTTTCACATCGCCTGCAGTCAGGATCAAGATCGGCTGTTCTCCTACAAGGAAAGAGAGGGTTTTTGCGATGCGAGCCGGTTCGCAGCCGACGGCCTCCGCTGCAAGTTCCACGGTTGCACTGGACTGCTCCAGCCAGAGTACTTTGTCTCCTGCACCTTGAGATTCGAAAAATGCTTTTACTTTATCAAATGACATAGTGGTTACCTCGGTTTCTGAACAAGACTTAGTGACTTGTCCGCTTTCTGTTAGTATACGTGTGGAAAAGGTACAAGTCAATAAAAGACAGTGTGGAAAAGTCGAGGAAGTTCTTTTATAATAGAAGGAAGACGTGACAGGAAAGGCGGTACGCAGAATGCAGCATTGGGAAGGGAAAAGTATAAAGGCAGTGATCGGACGGATCAGTGGCTATGAAGAGCATAAATTTGGAAAAAAAATAGCTGAGAAAGCGAGAAAATTTCATCAGAGCTTTCCGGAATATAAATCGACTCCGCTGGCAGCGTTGGATGACCTGGCAGCTTTGTTTGGTGTGAAAAGCATTCATGTGAAGGACGAAAGTTATCGTTTTGGTTTGAATGCGTTCAAGGGTCTTGGCGGAAGTTTTTGTATCGGAAATTATGTGGCGCAAAAGCTCGGTATGGATATTGAAGATCTGACTTACGAGTTTCTGACAAGCCCTGAAGTGAAAGAAAAGCTTGGAACCATTACATTTATTACTGCAACTGACGGAAATCACGGCCGTGGTATCGCCTGGACAGCTAATCGTCTGGGACAGGGCTGCGTGGTTTTGATGCCGAAAGGAAGTGCCAGCGAACGTTTGGAAAATATTCGTGCACTGGGAGCGGAATCATGGATCACAGATGTGAATTATGATGATACGGTACGTTTAGCGAAGGAATTGGCGGACAAGAATGGCTGGATCTTGGTTCAGGATACTGCGTGGGAAGGATATGAGGAAATCCCAACCTGGATCATGCAGGGATATACCACGATGGGAAGTGAGATCGTTGAACAGTTAGAGGAGTCGGAATCTCCGACTCACATCTTCCTGCAGGCAGGTGTTGGAGCCATGGCAGGAGCTATGACAGGATTTTTTGCGGATTATTATGATAAAAAGGACGCCAAAGGACCAAAAATTGTCATTGTGGAACCGGATAAAGCGGATTGTATTTACCGAACAGCAGCTGCAAATAATGGTGAGCTACACATGGTGGACGGAGATCTGGATTCCATTATGGCAGGCCTTTGTTGTGGAGAACCGTGCACCATTGGCTGGAATGTGCTGAAATCCAGAGCCGATGCTTTTATTTCCATGGCGGATGAATACGCCGCCCGTGGTATGAGGATCCTTGGAAATCCGACCGGTTGTGATCCGCGAGTGGTTTCAGGAGAGAGCGGAGCAGCGACCTTAGGATTTGCGGCATCAGTGCTAATGGATGAGCAGCTGGCAGAACTGAAACAGTTGCTGGAAATCGATGAAAGATCCAGAATTCTTTGCATTTCTACGGAAGGTGCGACCGACCAGGCAGGGTATCGAAGAATTGTGTGGGATGGAGCATTTGCGAATTTATAAATGAGTTTAAGCGAAAACGATATGCAGAAGGAGAATGTAAAATCTGCATATCGTTTTTTGTTTACATTGTACATTGAATCATAAATTCTATAACATTCTAATTTTCTAGGGCATTTCGCCAAAAAGAATTCCATGGGTATTTGAGAACATAGACAGACGAATTTGCTATGAGTATACTTTTGTATATGAAGAGTAGGGAAGGAGGATACAAATATGGAATGGCAGGCGTTTGTCGGAGAAGATGAGGTGATAAGGATGAATGCAGAACTTGCAATGAATCGAGATTTTACATTAAAAGATATCGAAAACCTTCCGGATGGTGTTCGTGCAGAGGTGATCGATGGGCAGATTTTTTATTTTGCAGCACCAAGTGAAATTCATCAGAGGCTTTTGGGGAATCTTTATTTTCGCGTGAGAGAATATGTGAAAATGAATGCAGGCGCTTGTAAAGTGTATGTAGCCCCATTTGCAGTGAGGTTGATCGAGGATGAGAAAAATTATATGGAACCTGATATGGTCATTATCTGCGACAGGGATAAGATCAAAGAAGATGGATGTCATGGTACACCGGATTTTATAATTGAAGTTATTTCTAAATCCACAAAGGCGCGGGACTATGGGCTAAAAACGATGAAATATAGAGAAGCAGGTGTAAAAGAGTATTGGATCGTAGACCCGATCAGAGAGATTGTACTCACTTATTGGTTTGAGGATGAAACGTTAAATACAATTTACGGAATAAACGATGAAATAGAAAGCAGACTATTTGTCGGATTAAAGATCAATGTAATGGAAGAGTAAGAAATAAGAAAATCTCCCCCTTGTATTCTCTTGCAATCAACTGGCAGATTCGGTATAATTTATCTAAGTATGCGCTGTTGCAGACAAGACTATTTTAATAGGAAGATACAGGAGAAAACATGAGTGGGAAGAAATTAGCAAAAGATTTTACCAAAGGAAGTATTCCGAAGCAGATGTTTTGGTTTATGCTTCCGTTTATGGCGTCTAATGGTCTTCAGGTGCTGTACAGTACCGTGGATATGGTCATCGTTGGACGTTATGTCGGAACTGCGGGTATTTCTGCGGTTTCTCAGAGCAGCCTGATCCTGAACCTGGCGACCATGGTCTGCATGGGATTTTCCAATGCGGGTCAGATCTTAGTGTCTCAGGCTTTGGGAGCAGGAAAGAAAAAAGAAGTCAATGATATTATCGGAACGTTGTTTACGGTAATCCTCAGTATGGGAATTATTTTCTCTGCGGTCGTTTTACTGTTCCTTCATCCGATCCAGAACATTATGAATATTCCGTCCGAATCGCTGGACTACTCTGCAGATTATATGATCATCTGTGGTGCAGGTCTGGTATTTACAGCGGGCTATAATATGGTTTCTGCGGTACTGCGTGGAATGGGTGATTCCAAGCGTCCGTTTATGTTTATCTGCATTGCGTCTTTGATCAACCTGGTATTAGATATTCTGTTTACAGGCTATATGGGTATGGAGGTTGCAGGTGCAGCTTGGGCGACGATCATCGGACAGGCAGTTTCCTTTATCTTCTCTCTGTACTACCTTTATAAGAATAAAGAAGCATTTGGATTTGACTTCAAGTGGAGCAGTTATTATCCGCGTAAGAAATATGTGTCCCTGATCATGAGCCTCGGAACTCCGATGGCCCTTCAGTCCGGATGTATCAATATTTCTATGCTGTATGTAAACTCTATGATCAACTCCATCGGTGTCGTAGCATCTGCAACCTTCGGTGTCGGATGTAAGATCGACGATATTATCAATAAGATCGCTCAGGGTATCCAGATGGCAGCGCTTCCGATGATCAGCCAGAACATTGCGGCTGGTGAGATCAAGCGAAGCAAACAGGTGGTTCATTCTGCATGGGCCTTTGCGTCTGTGTTCACAGTAACCTGCATGATCCTGTATGTATTGTTTGGTAAGCAGATGTTTATGATGTTCTCTGATGATCCGGCAGTTCATGCACTGTCCGGAACCTTTATTTCCGCAATCCTTTGGATGTTCCCGGCATTCATTATCATGCGTGGAACCTTTGCATTCATCCAGGGTATCGGAAATGCAAAACTTGGCCTTGTTCTTTCTTTATTAGACGGTGTGATCTTAAGAATCGGTCTCAGCTGGCTCTTAGGTATTGTGCTTGATTTTGGATTCTACGGATTCGTACTTGGTTACGGACTTGCGCCGTATGGCTGTGCAATCCCGGGTCTGATCTACTTCTTATCCGGAAAATGGGAGAAGAGAAAGACTTTGGCCGACCAGTTATAATAAATAGACAATGGGAGATTTTCCATGGAAAATAAACGATTCCACAACCAGATTTCCTGGCTGATGTTTGGATTCAG
>JAFYOD010000289.1 GCA_017556515.1 Lachnospiraceae bacterium | reverse complement strand
GGAACGAATGAGAAGGTGCAGCGTTGTCAACATACTGGAGTTGATCCTGGCTTCGCTTGAAATGATGAGACTTATCTGTCCGACGGGACAGGTGGGTCTTTTTTTGTGCCCACAACACGCCGAAGCAATCATATTCATTTTTTACAAATAGGAGGAAATCCAAGATGGGTTTAGCAGAACTTTTTGTCATTGCCGTGGGACTTTCCATGGACGCATTTGCAGTATCTGTATGTAAAGGTCTTTCTGTACCGAAGATGAAACTTAGTCATGCGCTGACTTGTGGTGTGTATTTTGGCGGATTCCAGGGTCTTATGCCGTTTATCGGTTACTTACTCGGAAGCCAGTTCGAAGAGATGATCGTAAGCATTGACCACTGGGTAGCATTCGTACTCTTAGGACTGATCGGTTTCAATATGATCAAAGAGTCCAGAGACACAGACTGTGAAACACTGGACAGCTCCTTTGGTGTTGGTGCTATGATCCCGCTTGCAATCGCAACAAGTATTGATGCACTCGCGATCGGTGTGACATTTGCATTCTTACATGTAAATATCTTCTGGGCTGTATTCTTTATCGGTATTGTTACATTTACACTTTCTTCCATCGGTGTGAAAGTTGGTAACGTATTCGGTTCCAAGTACAAATCCAAAGCAGAGCTTGCAGGTGGTGTGATCCTGGTTCTGATGGGTACAAAGATCCTGCTTGAGCATTTAGGAATTTTTGGTTAATTTGTTTTCAATAAAAAGAGAGTGTCGGTTTCCGACTGAGAGATCAGTGGAAATCAACACTCTTTTTTGTTGTACAATTACTTGGAAAACAGATTTAAAATACCTGTGGACTGAACGAACAGGATAGCCATCAGTACCGGAGCAATGTATTTGATCATAACGATGTACAGAGCTTTTCTGCTGAATTTGTGTCCGTTTTTTTCCATTTCTTCTGCGATCCAGTTCGGTTTTACAACCCAGCCGATGAGAATACAGGAGAGAAGGCTGATCAGCGGCATTAATACGTTATTTGCGAAATAATCGAAAACGTCTAACATCTGCTGGTTCATGGCACCGTTCGGAAGATTTACTTCGAAATAGAATACGTTGTAGCCAAGGCAGATGATAGTTGCACCTGCGGCAGCCAGTAAACTGATGATGATGCACATCTTCTCACGGGAAGTGTTGAACATCTTGGAGCAGCTGGCAACGAGAGTTTCTAAGATGGAAACGCAGGATGTCAGAGCTGCGAAAGCAACCATAGTACAGAAGATAAGTCCGATGATACCGCCTGCAGCGCCCATGGATTCGAACACCTTCGGAAGGGAGATAAACATCAGTTTTGCTCCGGATTCCATGCCTTCCAGACCCATGAAAACGTAAACTGCCGGGATGAGCATCATACCTGCCAGAAGTGCGACGAAAGTATCGCAGAATTCGATCTGGCTGATGGATTTGCTTAAGTTTGTTTCTTTCTTTACGTAAGAACCGTATGTAACCATGATACCCATGGATACGCTGAGGGAGAAGAAAAGCTGTCCCATGGCATCCATCAGGATATTGAGGAAT
>JAFYOD010000288.1 GCA_017556515.1 Lachnospiraceae bacterium | reverse complement strand
CAAAGCAGCTCCGATGCCTTTGATAGCACCGGAGCCGAGATATCGTTCAATCGCCAGCGTATCTTCCGGATCCTTAATTTCATAACTCTCCACCGCCAGCTGCTCGCCATAAATCGAATGTTCCACCATGCGTCCTGTGGCTTCAAGCCGTTCTCCTTCGCTAATATAAGGGAAGGTTCCGACCAGAATATACTCTTCTTTGCCATCGGTCACACTTAAAACCGTGTAACCATTCTCTTCATTGCGATATTTAATTTTTTCTACATAACCTGTTACAGTTGCCATAAATTAATCAGATATTCCTGCTTTGTTTCTTGTTACGATTCCACAATGCGATTAACGCTCTGCACGTTTCGGATTGTGGAAGAACTCGATAAACTTACCTGTACCGATCGCAACCGCTGTTAACGGCTCCTCTGCGATCATGGTTGTAATGCCTGTCTTCTCCTCGATCAGAGCATCCAGACCGGACAGAAGCGCACCACCGCCTGTCAGAACGATACCGCGGTCGAAAATGTCCGCAGCAAGCTCCGGTGGAGTTCTCTCAAGAACGTTGTGTACAGCATCTACGATCTGCATAGCCGGCTCACGAAGTGCTTCCAGTGTCTCGTCAGATGTTACTGTAATTGTCTTCGGAAGACCTGTCACAAGGTTTCTTCCGCGTACTTCCATCGTGATCAGCTCCGGACGACGGTAAGCCGCACCGATGTTGATCTTGATCTCTTCCGCAGTTCTCTCACCAATAAGAAGGTTGTGTTTCTTTCTCATGTAACGAACCAGTGCCTCATCGAAATCGTCACCGGCAGTCTTAATAGAAGTACTTACTACAGTACCTCCAAGAGAGATCACTGCGATATCTGCAGTACCGCCACCGATATCTACGATCATATTACCGCAAGCCTTGGAAATATCGATACCTGCACCGATCGCAGCTGCTACCGGCTCCTCGATAATGCATACTTCACGTGCACCTGCCTGGTAAGTCGCATCCTCTACAGCCTTCTTCTCAACCTCAGTCGCACCACTCGGGATACAAACTGCGATTCTCGGTTTTCTCAGACTTCTCTTGCCAACTGCTTTGTCGATGAAGTATTTTAACATCTTCTCTGTTACTGTATAGTCGGAAATAACACCCTTACGGAGCGGGCGAACAGCAACGATGTTACCCGGTGTACGACCGATCATAAGACGAGCCTCTTCACCGAATGTAATAACTTTATTAGTCTCTCTGTCGAGAGCTACTACGGACGGTTCTTTTAAAACAACGCCCTTCCCCTTAATGTATACCAGAATACTGGCTGTACCTAAGTCAATTCCAATGTCATGTGACGCAAACAGCATTGACATCTTCCTCCTGTCACTTCTTTAAAAATCTATCACTAAAGTTTCAAATTTTTCCTATCGCTCCACTGAGCGCAAAATATCAGTTTCATTATATACAAAAGCATTTCATTTTTAAAGAGGTTTTTTCAAGATTTAACGAAAAATTTAAAAAGGATGGCACTTTCGCGCCATCCTTTCAGAGTTATATGCAATTATCTGGACTTTTCAAATTTACCATCTGCGCCAACATAGTCGTTGCCGATCCATGTGTTCACAAGCATAGCACCTCTTGTACCGTCAGATTTCGGATTGAAGTAATACCAGAAACCATCGATCTGATTCCATTCTGTTACCATACGACCCTGTGTACCGTCAGATTTCGGAGAACAGTAGTAGTAACGGCCGCCATCAAGGATCCATCCTGTTACCATTTCACCCTTTGCATCGAAGTAGAACCAGTCAAACGCCTGCTGACCAGCTGCTGTGTTTGCATACGGATTGTATACAGCTGCCCATTTATTCTTGTAAGCTACGCCCTTGCTGTCTGTGAATGTCCATTTGCCGTTCTTTGTGCCCCAGTTACCTTTTACAACGTAAGACGGTAAGTTTGCTGTGCTTGCAGACGGTTTCACTGTGGAAGTAGATGTGGAGCTGCTGGAACTGGAGGAACTTGTATTGCCGCTATTTGCAAAAATCTCTTCTGCCTCTTCCTTATCTAAATCAAGGTCATCAGACTCTTCCCATTCACCTTTGTAGTCATCATAATACCCACGAACTTTGAATGTGTACTCACCCTTGCTTGTGAAGTATTTAGAAAGATCCATCTCTGTATCGGTTGTCTTAAGGCCTGTTGCAAGAGACTTTGTTCCACGGTATACTCTTACTTCATAACCTTCTACGTTTTCATTTTCAGCCCATGTTGCAACACCGTCGTCGCCCCACTCTGCATCTTCAATATCAAGACGAGTATCCCAGTAGTCCTCTGGATATTTCAGTTTCGGAAGTGTTAATGTAACTGTTACTTTGGAACTGGAAGCATTTACTTTAGAGATTGTTAAATCATCGTCTGTAGTAACTGTTACGCCGCCGTCTGCTTCGATCTTATCATCATCAAACTTCCAGCCATCTTCCTTATAGTCAACTTTCATCACAATTGTAATTTTCGGCTTCACGCCTTCTTTCCAAGTCTCACCCTCATCCGGAGCATAGGAAACAGTCACGTCCTCATCCTCGTCAAACTGAATGATGCTCTTGTGGTTAAGAAGGTCAACACTGACACTCCAATCCTCATCTGTCATACCTGCTTCGATGCTATATGAAACTTTAAGATCGATATCTTCGATATAATCATATGTTGTTGCTGCCATAGCCGGTGTCACTAAGGACGCTGTCATTGCAGTCGCAAGTGCAAGTGCGCTAATTCTTTTCTTCATAATTTATATCCTCCTTATATTTGGTATGGAATTGTTACATTCTTTAATCTGTCTGTATTATATCAGAAATCCGTACCAAATTGTTTAAAAATTACTGTACATTTTCAGGCAAATTTGTGGCATTTCTCAAAATTCTTCCAAAAGCCCTTTACACCTCTGCTAAATGGCTGCGAACCTGATTCAGAATCATATTCAGAGCCACTTCATTTTGTCCGCCTTCCGGAACAATAATGCTTGCATTTTTCTTGCTCGGCTCTACGAACTGCTCATGCATCGGTTTTACAGTATCCAGATACTGGTTGAT
>JAFYOD010000287.1 GCA_017556515.1 Lachnospiraceae bacterium | reverse complement strand
ACCACCGGATAAAGCTAATAATACTTTTTTGTCGCCAACCTGCTTCTGTACTTCTGCAACCTGCTCTGCAATAAATGCCTGAGCTAACTCAGGTGTAGTAATACGTTCCATGGTTTCTGGTCTCTTATTTAAATCCATGATTACTCCTCCTATGATTAAAAAAACTATCATCAAGTTTTCTTTTACCTAATTAATTATATAAAATAGAGCTTTTCTTGACAAGTTTTTTTTTCGAATACACGGAAAAATTCAATCTAATTAGTTCTCGTAAGTACCTTTTTTAATGATAACTCCGTCTTTCATCATCTCAACACCCATTGCGATCACGCCATCCATAGTAAGATCGTTGTTGAGAATGATCAGGTCCGCATCACTGCCTTCAGCAACACAGCCCTTCTTCGGGTAGATCTCAAGCGCTTTGGCAACGTTGCATGTTGCATATGTTAATGCCTCTGCCAGTTCCATACCCTCGTGTTTTACCTGATATACAACCTGACGGTACATTGTATTTACTTCTGCAACACCGATATTTAACAGTCTGCCTGCTGCATCATAATTGGAGAAGCTTCCAAAACCGTCGGAGCTGATTGTTACCTTGTCCATCGGAACTCCGTCTTCTTTTGCAGCTTTTAATACACCTGCAACTTCGATGAATTTCTTCTCGGACTGGCTGCATGTTACGTCGAATGTACCGCCCATCTTCGCGAACTTGAATGCGTCTGTCATGAGCTTCTTGTTACGTCCGCAGTGTGTCGGCTGGAATGTCTTGATCGGAATAGATGTCTCCTCAAGTGCTTTGAAGATCGGCTCAAGACCTTTCTTGTCGTCACCCATGTGGAGGCACATGATACCCGGCTTGCCGCTGAGCATACCTGCTGTACGCACATCACTTGCTACGCGGATCAGTTCATCCACATTAATGTTCGGAGCACGATGATCGGAAACTGCCAGTTTCAGACCGATGATCTCGTCTACAAACATGATATCTTTGCTTACATCGCCTGTCAGTGTCGGGCTCGGATAACCGTATGCACCACAGCATACATATACGGAAACGCCTTCCTCTTTCAGAGCCTTTGCCTTTGCAAGAAGGTTCTCAACACTTCTGCTGATGCCGTCTGTACCAAGCACGCCAACAACAGTTGTAACACCACCCTCTACCAGGTTGGAAAGTTCTACGCGCGGAGCCTGTGTCTTGAAGCTGCCTTCTCCGCCACCGCCTGTGATATGAACATGACGGTCGATGATACCCGGAGTCACGATCTTGCCGGCTACATCGATCACTTCTGCACCGTCAAACTCCGGAAGTGTATCTGCCATTCTCTCGATTTTTCCGCCTGCTACCAGAATATCTTTTTTACCGATATATTCCGGAGCATAAACTTCTGCATTTCTAATTAATAACATAGATTTGTCCCCCACTCAAAAAATAATACTGATACCCTCAGTATAGCACAAAGGCTATTCCTTTTCCAAATATTTCTTCACATAATAACCGGTGTAAGAATCTTTATTTTCTGCCACTTCTTCCGGAGTACCTTTGGCGATCACGGTACCGCCACGGTCTCCGCCTTCTGGTCCCATGTCGATCAGGTAATCGGCTGTTTTGATCACATCCAGATTATGCTCAATGACCACGACCGTATTTCCTCCATCGGATAGGCGGCGCAGGATTTCCACCAGTTTATGAACATCTGCAAAATGCAGACCGGTTGTCGGTTCGTCCAGAATGTAAATGGTCTTTCCTGTTCCACGTCTGGAGAGTTCAGTCGCCAGCTTGATTCTCTGTGCTTCTCCACCGGACAGCTGCGTAGACGGCTGGCCTAATTTAATATAAGAAAGGCCAACATCATTTAACGTCTCCATCTTTCGTGCGATGGACGGAACATTTTCAAAGAACTTCACGGCTTCTTCTACCGTCATATCTAATACATCGAAGATATTTTTACCTTTATATTTTACATCCAGAGTTTCTCTGTTGTAACGCTTTCCTCCGCAAACCTCACACGGAACGTACACATCCGGAAGGAAATGCATCTCGATCTTGATGATACCGTCTCCGCTGCAGGCCTCACATCGCCCGCCCTTTACGTTGAAACTGAAACGTCCTTTGTTATAACCTTTGGCCTTGGCATCCGTTGTGGATGCAAACAGATCTCGGATCAGATCGAACACGCCTGTGTAAGTTGCCGGGTTGGAACGAGGCGTTCTGCCGATCGGAGACTGGTCGATGGCAATGATCTTGTCCAGATTCTCAATGCCCTCGATGGAATCATGCTTTCCTGCAATCGTTCTTGCACGGTTCAGCTTCTTCGCCAGAGATTTGTATACGATCTCGTTGATCAAAGAACTCTTTCCGGAGCCGGATACACCTGTCACACAAGTCATCACACCAAGCGGGATCTCTACATCAATGTTCTTCAGGTTATTTTCACGTGCACCGCGCACGGTCATCCAGCCGGTAGGAATGCGACGTTCCTTCGGCACCGGGATCTTCCTTCTTCCGCTCAGATAATCACCCGTGATCGAATGTTCACACTGCATGATCTCTTCGGCCGTTCCGATGGCAACAATCTCTCCACCGTGGGAGCCTGCGCCAGGACCGATATCCACAATACAGTCCGCCGCAAGCATGGTATCCTCATCATGCTCAACCACGATCACACTGTTGCCAAGATCACGCAGATGAGTCAGTGTCTTCAATAATTTATCATTGTCTCTCTGATGCAGACCGATACTCGGCTCATCCAGGATATAGGCAACACCCACCAGTCCGGAACCGATCTGGGTTGCCAGACGGATTCTCTGTGCTTCTCCACCGGACAAGGTTCCTGTCGCACGGGACAGAGACAAATAATCCAGACCCACGTTGATCAGGAAACTGATCCTCGCACGGATTTCTTTTAAGATCTGTTCTCCGATCATCTGCTGTGTCGGAGAAAGCTGCAATCCATCAATAAACTCACGGAACTTCACGATGGACATATTGGTCGCTTCGTAAATATTCAGTCCTCCGACTGTTACTGCCAGGGAACCCGGTTTCAGACGCTGTCCATGACACGCTGCACACGGAGTAAAACGCATAAATGTCTCGTACTCC
The DNA here is from genome assembly GCA_017556515.1 of Lachnospiraceae bacterium. Taxonomy (GTDB): domain Bacteria; phylum Bacillota; class Clostridia; order Lachnospirales; family Lachnospiraceae; genus Pilosibacter. The sequence goes on along the minus strand of JAFYOD010000287.1, from coordinate 9,924 downwards.
GCCTTGCTTGCCTGGGAAAATGTTTCACGATAACGGCGGTTTACATTTTCGATCAAGCCCTCGAACGCCACATCGTAAACACCGGTTCCACGCTGACCGGTATAATGTACCTTCACAGACTTTCCATCGGTTCCGTAGATCAGAACATCATGAACCTCCTTCGAATACTGTTCAAACGGAGTATCCAGATCGAAGTTATATTCCTTCGCCAGCGCATCCAAAATCGCTCTGGAAAAGCTTCCTTCTTTGGAGCTGGACTGCCATCCCATCACTGCGATGGCGCCTTCATTGATACTCAATGACTTGTCCGGGATCATCAGATCCTCATCAAACTCCATCTTGTATCCCAAACCGAAACACTCCGGGCAGGCACCAAACGGGTTATTGAAGGAAAAGCTTCTCGGCTCCACTTCTTCAATGCTGATACCACAGTCCGGACAAGAAAAGCTCTGGCTGAAATTGATCGATTCTCCATCCACAATATCCAGCACCATCAGACCGTCCGCAAGCTTCATAACGGTCTCAATGGAATCCGTCAGACGCTTCTCAATACCCTCTTTTACCACCAGTCGGTCCACCACGATCTCGATATTGTGTTTAATATTCTTATCTAACTCAATGACTTCACTCAGTTCATGCAGATTTCCGTCGATGCGCACACGCACATAACCACTGCGCTTCGCCTGCTCCAGAACCTTCTCATGACGGCCCTTACGTCCGCGGACGATCGGGGCCAGGAGCTGGATCCTGGTACGCTCCGGCAGTTCCATGATCTGATCCACGATCTGATCCACCGTCTGCTTGCGGATCTCTCTTCCACACTTTGGACAGTGCGGGATACCGATCCTCGCATACAAGAGTCTCATATAATCATAAATTTCCGTCACAGTTCCGACAGTTGAACGCGGGTTGCGGTTCGTAGACTTCTGATCAATGGAAATAGCCGGAGACAAACCCTCGATACTCTCCACATCCGGTTTCTCCATCTGTCCAAGGAACTGACGCGCATAAGAGGACAGAGACTCCATGTAACGTCGCTGTCCTTCTGCGTAAATTGTATCAAATGCAAGGGATGATTTACCGGAACCGGAAAGTCCTGTCAGGACAACCAGTTCATTTCTCGGTACATCCACCGAAATATTTTTCAAATTGTGCTCACTGGCACCTCGAATTTTAATATACTGTTTCGGCATTCATATTCTCCTTTCGAGTACACTCAGTATATCACACTTCGCTTCGCGACGCAAACATTTGTTCGCAAAAAGAGGCTCCGCTAGGGAGCCTCCTCATTGGTCATTTGTCTTCGATCAGTCATTCACGATCTCGATATTATAAGAATTTCCGGATTTGGTAACTTTATACTTCACACCGTCTCCGTCCTTCACTGTTCCGCTTGTTTTTATTTTGCCGCTCTCTGCAACCAGATAAGTTCTCTTCTCGCCTTCCACGTAGATCTCAACAATCTCATACTTCATGCCATCTTCTGCACAAAGCATGATACCATTGTCATAAACTCGGCTGTCCTTCATACCGGTAAATCCGGCTCCACGCTCACCAATGCTTCCGCTTGTAGCAAAATAAAATTCCTGCTCATCAAATTCATCTGTTGTGATCGTCGCACGTCCGGTCACCATAGTTCCGTCATCTTCATCAAAGAAGAAGTAGCGTCCGTCATTCACACGGATCAGCCCTGTTACAAGATGTCCTTCCGCGTCAAAACAGTAGGTCTTACTGTCAATCTTGGCCATACCGTAATTACCAACGATCGTTGTCTTATATTCCGGAGAATATGCACGTCCTTCTTTGAAATAGAACCAATAATCATCGGAACCGTCCGGTGCAGACATATACTGCCAACCTTCCGCAGACGCACCATTATCCGAGAAGAATAACAGATCTGCCGTATCAGTACTGGTCAGATCCCAGTTTCCTGTAGATGTAAAATCTTCCGGATCTACCCAACCGGTCAGCATACGGCCTTCTCTGTCAAAAATATAGCGGACATCATCGACAACCTTTTCTGTACCGGCTGCCATCTTTCCATTAGTTCCGAAATAGTACCAGTATTCACCCCAGTTATCCTCATCTGGATCTGCCAGCCAATGCCAGCCGGTTGCTCTTGCACCACTCTCTTTAAAATAATAAGTGTAATCCCCGACTTCTTTCCAACCGGTAGTCATAATACCGTTATCAAAATGATACCAAACTTTATCGATCTCTTTCATACCGTCCTGGTAGATCTTTCCGGTCGTTCCGAAGTATCTCCAGCCGGTCTCGTCCTCATCCCACTCATCTTCACCGTAAAGATACTGCCAGGAGTTGGTTACTCTTGCGCCATTGGCATCCACGTAATACTGGTCATCGATCAGACTGTTAGTCACCATCTTTCCGTCATGACCCAGATAATAGTAATAGTCTCCGGACTTTACCCATTCATCTGTGATCATATTTCCGCTTCTATCATGATAATAATACCAGTTTCCGCCATCCTGAGACCAGCCGGCAAATGCTGTCACAGCCATGCCTGCTGTCATGGCAGCTGCCAGACCCATGGTATAGAGTAAACTTTTTCTCATAATTGTTCCTCCTTTTATCAAAAAAATCTTCTAATTTTCATTCATTTTCTTCTTTATTAAGACTATACCATAAGTTCTCGAAAATTTCTTCTCTTTTCTCTTACTTTTTGCACTGAATTTCAGGCAAAAAAGCGGCAATCCGTATTTGCATACGAACTGCCGCCATCATTGTCTTGTAAATTATGCCTCTTCGCTGAACAGACGGTTTACCGCACTGAATACACCGCGGAGAGAAGCTCTTGTAATGTTGGAGCTTACACCAACACCATAGGTCACACGGTTGGACTTTTGATCCATTACGTGGATGTAAGAAGCTGCCTGCGCACCGGAACCGGATGCAAGAGCATGCTCATTGTAATCCAGAACTTTGATGTTGATTCCAAGTTCCTCTTCCAGACCTCGCTGAACCGCATCGATCGGACCGTTACCAACACCTTCAAACTGCTTCTCCACACCATGGTCTGTGTAAGTAACCACTGCAACTGTTGTAAAGTCGCCCTTGGACTCGAAGTCTGTGATCTTGCACTTTCTGAAGTGGTACGGTTCTTTTCTGTCGAGATATTCCTCGCGGAATACTTCCATGATCTGCTCCGGAGCAACCTCGCCCTGGCTTTCTGCGATCTTCTGGATGATATCTGCAAACTCTTTGTGCATACCTCTCGGGAGACGGAAGCCAAAGAAACTTTCCATTACAAATGCTACGCCGCCTTTACCGGACTGGCTGTTGATACGAACCACCGGCTCGTACTCACGACCGATATCGGACGGATCAATCGGAAGGTACGGTACCTGCCAGATCTTGCTCTGACGTTCAAGAAGCGCATGCATACCTTTGTTGATCGCATCCTGGTGAGAACCGGAGAATGCAGTAAATACAAGTTTTCCCGCATACGGATGACGCGGGTCGATATGCATCTTTGTAGTACGCTCATAAACTTCCGCGATTTCTTTGATGTCTCCAATCTCAAGTTCCGGATCGATACCCTGGGAGAACATGTTGTACGCGATTGTCAAAATGTCCACGTTACCGGTTCTTTCACCGTTACCGAATAAAGTACCCTCGATTCGGTCTGCACCGGCTAAGATCGCAAGTTCTGCAGCTGCAACGCCTGTACCACGGTCATTGTGCGGATGAACGCTCAGGATAATGCTCTCACGGTTTTCCAGACGTTTGCTCATCCACTCGATCTGGTCTGCATAAACGTTCGGAGTTGTCATCTCAACGGTTGACGGAAGGTTGAAGATCATCTTCTTTTCCGGAGTCGGGCCCCAGGCTCTCTGTACCACATTACAGATATCCAATGCAAAATCCAGTTCTGTGCCAGTAAAGCTTTCCGGAGAATACTCTAAGATCACTTCTCCATCGTAACCTGCCATATATTTCTTAACCATTGCAACGCCGTCAATGGCGATCTGTTTGATCTCTTCACGGTCCATATTGAATACCACGTCACGCTGTAAAGTGGATGTGGAGTTGTAAATATGGACAACTGCTTTCTTAATACCTTGAAGTGCTTCGAAGGTTCTCTCGATCAGATGCTCACGACACTGAGTCAATACCTGAACCACCACATCATCCGGAATCAGATTACGCTCTACCAGCTGTCTCAGGAAATCAAATTCAATCTGGGACGCAGCCGGGAAACCGATCTCGATCTCTTTAAAGCCCATCTTAACAAGAAGGTTGAACATCTCCACCTTCTCCTCAACGACCATCGGCTCTACGAGCGCCTGGTTACCGTCTCGCAGATCCACGCTGCACCAGATCGGTGCTTTCTCGATCTCTTTATTGGGCCATTCACGCTCCGGATAATTGACTACCGGAACTCTCTGATATCTCTTATAATTCATCATAACGAATTCCTCCGTTTATCACTTTAATCTAGTATTACGTTGTACCATTATACCACCACATTTTTGTAATAGCAAGCGATAAAAAGCAGCCATCGGTGTTTTTCACCAATGACTGCCAATCTTTCTTTTTCCCTATACTGCATGCCCTTTTGCGATCAGTGTATCGATCACCTGACCGACATATTTCTCGCAAAGTTCCTGTGTTTCTGCCTCTACCATTACACGGATCAGCGGCTCTGTTCCACTCTCACGAAGAAGCAGACGTCCATCATTGCCCAGTGCTTTTTCCACATCGGCTGCTGCTTTCTGCACATCCGGATCCCCGAGCGCTGCTGCCTTATCAGCCACGCGTACGTTCTTTAACAACTGTGGTAAGATCGTCACTTCCGATACTAATTTCCCAAGGCTCTGCTTCTTCTCCAGCATCACTTCCATGATCTTCAAGGATGTCAGGATACCGTCACCCGTTGTCGCGTACTTACTGAAAATAATATGTCCGGACTGTTCGCCGCCAAGTACATTTCCTGTCTGAACCATATTTTCATAAACATACTTATCGCCAACCGCAGTCTTGTCATACTCAATACCAACCTTATCGAGCGCCTTATAAAGGCCAAGGTTAGACATTACCGTCGTTACGATCTTGTTGTTGCGAAGCATCCCCTGCTCCTTCATATATTTACCGCAAACATAGAGGATCAGATCTCCGTCCACCACGTTTCCGTTTTCATCTACTGCCAGACAACGGTCTGCATCGCCATCGTATGCAAATCCCACATCCAGACCATGTTCTTTTACATACGCCTGAAGATGTTCAATATGCGTAGATCCACAGTCTTTGTTGATATTCAGACCATTCGGTTCACTGTTGATCACATAAGTATCTGCCCCAAGCGCATCAAATACACTCTTTGCGATTGTTGATGCACTTCCGTTTGCACAGTCCAAACCTACTTTTTTACCTTTGAAAGAACGTGTTGCAATAGAGATCAGATAACCGATATAACGGTTTCTTCCTGCGGAAAAATCCTGTGTTTTACCGATTTCCTCGCGTTTCGCAAGCGGAATTTCCTCCATTTCTCCATCCAGATACTTCTCAATCTCTTTGATTACACTCTCTTCCAGTTTTTCACCATTGCCGTTCATGACTTTGATTCCATTATCATAATACGGATTATGGCTGGCAGAGATCATGATACCGCAGTCAAAATCCTCGGTACGAATCACATGAGACACGCTCGGTGTCGGAGTTACATGAAGAAGATAGACATCTGCTCCGGACGCTGTCAAACCTGCCACCAGAGAATACTCGAACATATAGCTGGATCGTCTTGTATCTTTACCAATGACTACGCGACATTTCTCGCCCTTCGGGTTTCTTCCATAGTACCATCCAAGGAAACGGCCCACTTTAAATGCATGCTCTACAGTCAGATTCACATTCGCTTCTCCTCGGAATCCGTCTGTACCAAAATATTTGCCCATTCTTGTTCTCCTCTCGGATATTCTGTCATTCTATTCTGTCAAAAATCCGGCTTCGGCGTTTTCTGCCGAATGCCGGATTCATTTTTAATATATGCGCTTCTTACCAGGTAATTTCCTTCAGGTAACGAGCCACTGCGTCCTGCCACTCCGGAAGTCTCTCAAATCCGTTTTCGGACAGTTTTTCCTTGCTGATACGGCTGTTCATCGGACGTTTTGCCTTGGATGCCGGATACTCCGCAGATGTTACCGGAGTTACCTTTACATCCATACCTGCTGCACGGAAGATCTCGCATGCAAACTCATACCAAGAGCAAAGGCCCTCGTTTGTTGCATGATATCTGCCGTATTTGTCTGTCTGGATCATATCTACCAGAAGTCTTGCAAGGTCATAAGTGTAAGTCGGGGAACCGATCTGGTCACATACAACAGAAGCTGCACCGCGCTCCTTACCGATACGGAGCATAGTCTTGATGAAGTTCTTGCCGTTTACACCAAATACCCACGCGATACGAACTGTGAAGAATTTCTCTAAAAGTTCCTCTACCGCAAGTTCGCCTTCGTACTTACTCTGGCCGTAAACGTTTAACGGACTTCTCGCATCATCCGGTTCCCACGGACGAGTGCCTTCTCCGTCAAATACATAGTCTGTGGAAATGTACATCATCTTGATGTCCAGTTTCTTACAAACTTCTGCGATGTTTCTTGTACCCTCTGCATTAACCTTCATGCAAATCTCTACATTGTCCTCTGCAGCATCTACTGCTGTGTAAGCTGCACAGTGGATCACTGCATCAACGTTAGACTCTGTAATGACCTTTTCGCAGGCAGCTTTGTCTGTGATATCCATCTCATCCACATCCACGCCAACCGGATCAAGGCCTCTCTTTTTCATTTCATTTACAACGTCATAGCCTAACTGGCCTTTCACGCCTGTTACTAAAATTCTCATTTAATTGTCTCCCAGTCTCTCGCCATACATGTTGTCGAAGTAATTGCTGTACTCACCACTGAGGATTCTCTTCCACCAGTCCTGGTTGTCCAGATACCACTGGATTGTCTGCTGAATACCTGTGTCGAAGTTGTACTGCGGTTTCCAGCCAAGCTCTGTCTCGATCTTTGTCGGGTCGATCGCATATCTCTGATCATGACCCGGGCGGTCTGTTACATATTTGATCAGGCTCTCCGGTTTATCAAGAGCCTTCAAGATTGTCTTAACTACTTCAAGGTTTGTACGCTCGTTGTGTCCGCCGATGTTGTAAACCTCACCCACGCGGCCGTTGTGGATGATCAGGTCGATCGCCTGACAGTGGTCTGCCACATGGAGCCAGTCACGTACGTTCTCACCTGTTCCGTATACCGGAAGGGACTCATCTGCAAGAGCACGGCTGATCATAAGCGGGATCAGCTTCTCCGGGAAGTGGTACGGACCGTAGTTGTTGGAGCAGCGGGAAATCGTTACCGGAAGTTTGTATGTTCTGTGGTAAGCCATTACAAAAAGGTCAGCTGCTGCCTTGGAAGAAGAATACGGACTGGAAGTATGGAGCGGAGTCTCCTCTGTGAAGAAAAGGTCCGGGCGGTCTAACGGAAGATCGCCATATACTTCGTCTGTGGATACCTGGTGGTAACGTTTGATGCCGTATGTCTTACATGCATCGAGAAGAGTTGTTGTACCCATAACGTTTGTGCGTACAAAGCTCTCCGGATCCACTACGGAACGGTCTACGTGGCTCTCTGCCGCGAAGTTTACTACCATATCCGGCTTCTCTGTCTCGAACAGTTCGAAGATGAACTTACGGTCTGCGATATCGCCCTTTACAAACTTGTAGTTCGGCTTGTCCTCAACAGCTTTTAATGTCTCCAGGTTGCCTGCGTATGTCAGAAGATCCAGGTTGATGATCTCATACTCCGGATATTTGTTTACCATATGATGGATGAAGTTGCCGCCGATAAAGCCGGCACCACCTGTAACGATGATTTTCATTGTATCATGTTCTCCTTATTTTCTATAATCATTCCCTATACTGTCAGGAAATCGTGATCTTATTTGTCTGCGTATGCCGGAAGCTTGTCTACGTACTTGCCGTCTACAACATCCTTCAGATACTGACCGTACTGGTTCTTCTTGTAGATCTCGTATGCTTCCATGATCTCATCTTTGGAGATCCAGCCATTTAAGTAAGCGATCTCTTCCAGACATGCGATCTTTCTGTGCTGATGTGTCTCGATGGTCTTTACGAAGTTGGAAGCTTCTACTAAAGACTCGTGTGTTCCTGTATCAAGCCATGTGAAGCCCTGACCCATGAGAGTTACGTCCAGCTCACCCTGCTCTAAGTAGATGCGGTTCAGATCTGTGATCTCCAGTTCGCCACGTGCGGACGGTTTCAGGTTCTTCGCGTACTCAACAACACGGTTGTCGTAGAAGTACAGACCTGTTACACAGTAGTTGGACTTCGGTTTTGCCGGTTTCTCCTCGATGGAGATCGCTTTACCGTCTTTATCGAACTCAACGATACCGAAACGCTCCGGATCGTCTACATAGTAGCCAAATACAGTTGCTCCTGTCTCTTTTGCTGCTGCTGCACGGAGACGTTTCTTTAAGCCCTGGCCATGGAAAATATTGTCGCCAAGAACCATCGCAACTCTGTCATCACCAATGAACTCTTCGCCAATGATGAACGCCTGCGCCAGTCCGTCCGGACTCGGCTGTACTGCATAGGACAACTCGATACCAAACTGATGACCGTCGCCAAGAAGATCCTGGAAACGCGGTGTATCACTCGGTGTGGAAATAATTAAGATCTCACGGATACCCGCATTCATCAAAACAGAAAGCGGATAGTAGATCATCGGTTTATCGTAAATCGGTAAAAGCTGTTTGGATGTTACTTTTGTTAATGGGTAGAGACGTGTGCCGCTGCCACCTGCAAGAATAATACCTTTCATATGCTCTCCTTTTCGTTTTGTAAAGTTTTTACTATCAAGATCCAACGCCCTGCAAATGGGCGCAATTCACCTATTTTGTTGACATTATAGCACAATTTTTTTGCTTTTGAAAGGGTAAAGTAACTTTTATATGGTTTCAGACACAAACTGTGCCTGCAATTCTTCTGCCTCCGCCATCGAATTCTGCCATTGATATTTCTTCAGATCTACTTTCCAGCCTTCCGGAGTCCATGTAACCTCAATCCCATCCTCAGTTAATAACATTTTCTGAAGATCAGGCATTTCAAAATGAAAGGCGCCGCTGAGGATTCCCTTCGAGTTCACTACGCGATAGGCCGGAACCTCTCCCGCAAGCTCCATTTTCAACGCGTACCCCACTTGTCTGGAATTCTTCGGTTTTCCACACAAAAGAGCAATCTGCCCATAGGTTGCGACTTTTCCCTGTGGGATGCAGTTGCATACGATCCCGACACGTTTATAAAAATCCATGTAAAACCTCCCACAATAACGAAAGGGGACTGTCTTTCGACAGACCCCCATTAATTCCTTTCACTACTCCGCTCCGCCAGCCTCAAGGTCGAAACGATCGGCATCACTAACATTCCACAGAAGAAGTTGCTGACACCATGGATCATGTCAAACGGAAGTCCTGTGATGATCCAAGAGATCATTCCTTTAAAGCTCAATCCAAACAGGAGCGCCTGCGCCGGTGCATAAAGGATACCGTATCCAAAACCGTGAACTGCGCAAATGATCATGTAGATCAAAGGTGCTGTTTTCTCCGGAAGCTTCTTAGGAAGCAACATCACAACCGCCCACAAGACGGTCCAAATATACGTATACGGAACCCACCAGGCCGAAAATCCATTTAACAGCCCCGTTAAAAGAACAAAAATATAAATCGGATACAGTGCTTTTTTTCTATAAACAACCGTTGTCGCGATAACAAATACACCGATCAAATGAATATTTGGAGCCATATCCATGATGATCTTAGAGGCATACATCAAAGCACCCAGCATCGCAAAAACCGCTGTCTCTTTTGTCGTCAGCTTCATAACTACTT
>JAFYOD010000286.1 GCA_017556515.1 Lachnospiraceae bacterium | reverse complement strand
TTCGAGAAGTTTCAGTGCGAATTCATCAGAACTCATACCAAATCGTTTGATACACGGGAATACATAGAATGCACCCTGCGGCTCATAACAATCCATTCCAATCTCGTTGAACGCTTTTACGAGATATTTTCTTCTCTCATCATATGCCTCGCGCATCTCTGCCACGTCCTCATCGCCATTGCGAAGGGCCTCAACAGCTGCATACTGGCTAGTTGTCGGCGCACACATGATCGCAAACTGGTGGATCTTCAGCATCTGCTGTAAGATCACCTTCGGCGCACATGCATAACCGAGTCTCCATCCTGTCATGGCATATGATTTGGAAAAACCGTTGATCAGAACAGTTCTCTCTCTCATTCCCGGAATGGATGCGATGGTCACATGATTGCCTGTGTAAGTAAGCTCGGAATAGATCTCATCAGAGATTACATACAGATCATGCTCTTCGATCACTTCTGCGATCGCTTTCAGATCTTCCTCTTCCATAATGGAACCTGTCGGATTGTTCGGGAACGGTAAGATCAGAACTTTTGTCTTCGGAGTGAGCGCTGCAAGCAGTTTCTCCTTTGTCAGACGGAACTGATCCTTTTCTTCCAGCTGAATGGAAACCGGAACACCACCTGCCAGGATTGTACACGGCGGGTAAGAAACGTAGCTCGGCTGCGGGATCAAAACCTCATCACCCGGATCCAGCATTGCGCGAAGTGCGATATCGATCGCCTCGCTGCCGCCAACAGTTACCATACATTCATCTTTATAATCATAGGAAACATTGAAACGGCGCTCTAAATAGTTACAGATTTCAACTTTTAATTCTTTTAAACCGGCATTGGATGTATAGAAGGTCTGACCTTTTTCCAAAGAAAAAATACCTTCCTCTCGAATGTGCCACGGTGTGTCAAAGTCCGGCTCACCAACGCCAAGAGAGATCGCATCCTTCATTTCGCTTACGATATCAAAGAATTTACGGATTCCGGATGGCGGAATCGTTGTTATTGTTTGAGATAACGGGTTTCTCACAGACTAATCAGCATCCTTTCATCTTCCGGATTCTCGCACATAACAACACCATTTTCTTTGTATTTCTTGAGAATGAAATGTGTGGATGTGCTTACTACGGAACTAATTGTAGCCAGTTCTTCGTTGACAAACTGTGCTACTTCGCGGAGTGTTTTGCCTTCGATAATTACGGTAAAATCAAAGTTACCGGAGGACATCAGGTATACAGAAGAAACTTCTTTATGCTGATAAATACGCTCTGCGATCTTATCATAACCAACACCTCTCTGAGGAGTTACTTTAACCTCAATCAGGGCAACAACGTTTTCCTCAATGGTATGTTCTCTATTCGCTTCCATACTATACCTCCTCAGTGAGTTTATATATTTCGTCTGGCTGCGGGCGCTCTAAATATCCCGTTCCACCGACACCTGTCATTTTACGTGCAATGCCTTTTTCCACTTTTCCGATCACTGTGGCAAAGATTCCCTGCTCAGCCAGCCCCTGAACCATGTCTTCACCATGGTTTGCAGCCACCAGAACGCAATCTCCACACCGCAAACGGAACGGATTCAGATCGAAAAGTTCACACACTTCAATGAGTTCCTGACTCACAGGCATCTTTAACAGAGAGAAAGTAATTCCTTTTCCATATGCTCCGGAGAGATTCCAGAGCGCTGTCAAAATACCGCCCTCTTCTACGTACTCCCATTCGGTCGCACCCAAAGATACCAGAAGTTCAGGACTTACATTCACATTTTCTTCTAATGCCTGATCCAGGGTGCGCATAAATGCCGCACAAAATCTGGATTCCAGCATAGCTCTTTTCTTTTCAACTGCAGTTTTTACACCCTTTTTTCCGATGGATCCTACTACCACAAGATCCTGGCCAGGTGTAAAAATCCCGCTGCCATTCGGCTCACGTTCGATTCTTCTCATCATGATCGTGTACCTCTACTGCGGTCCCTGTGTCGCACCCGGTCCCAATACACCGGACGGAGCTGCCGGTGTCGGCGCCGGAGTCTGTGCTCCCGGGCCTGCCGGAGCGATTGTCGGTGCCGGGCTGACTGCACCCGGACCTGCCGGCTGTGTTTCCGCCGGAGCTGTTACTGCCGGAGTTTCCGGAGTTGACGGTGCACTACTCTCTGTCGGCGCCGGTTCTGCCGGTAACGCAGGGCCTACATTATAAATAGCCTTTGAAGCATTATAGCTGTCCTTATTTAACAGTGTTCTCTCCTGCAACACACCGTCTACATACACACATTTATAAAGCTCAGAGCGAATACCTGTATGAGAAGACTGCACCTGCACTCTCTGACCCGGCTGTAATGTCGGATCCGGCTGTTCGATCGGATCGCCCGGGCTGATCCACTGCAATGTCTTGGACTCAAATTTTATCTCACGATTTTCCGGTCTGGTCTCCTGACCGTAAATCTTAAATGTCAGCTTCTTTCCGGATGTATATCCCTCTACATAGATCGGTGTATCATACGGATTGCTGACTTTAATATCTTTATATGTTCCTGCGATCGCTGCGTCTCTGGAATGATCCACGTACGCCACGGTCATGGAATGATTCTGACGCTGTACGATATCTAACTCTGCATAAAGTGCTGCATTATAAAGAGTCGTCGCGATCTGGCATACACCGCCGCCAACACTGTCAACAGAACGGCCATTTTCATAAGCAGTTGCTGTCTTGTATCCGTTGGCTGTCGTAAACGGTGCCATGCACTCATAACCGGACAGTACATCTCCCGGCATCAGGACACGTCCATTGATCTTTGCTGTACCAACCTCTAAGTTTGTGGAACGAGCCCAGCCACTTGTCTTGAAATCAGTTGTATAAGAACCAAGCAGATCCTGAATCGTTTCAAGATCCTCCGTCTTAATTCGCGGTTCAGACTCCATCACGCTGACAACAACATTTACGCCATCCGTTCCTTCCGCACTCAGAGCCGCCTTTAAAGCTTCCTCTGTCGCTTCCATATCGATCGCAATACCTGTCACAGACGGTGTGATAACAAAACCATCACCCTCTTTGACAATCGTAGCATCCTGTGCCTCTGCAAGCGCAGCTCCACATTTCTCTGCCACAAACGCTGCAACAGCTTCCTGATCAACCTCTAATTCCAGGTCTACAACAACCGGATTCTCCTGAAGATCTTTCTTCTTCATATAACGTTTGATCAGGCTTCCTTTTACTTCCGTACCTGCCATCGCTTCCTCGACAGCTTCCGGATTGCCCCAGGTCATACCAAGCTCTTTTGCACTTGTTTCTGCCTGAGAACCATTGACATCCAGAGTCACCTTCTGGTTCATCTTCGCATCAACGTATGCTTTCACAGCCTTCTCTGCTTCCTTTTCAGTCATGCCTTCCAGACTGATCTCGCCCACATAAACACCAGCCGGAATTGCATCCTCTGCTCGCGCGGAAACCGGGGCCATGAAAATCAGACCTGCTGCCATGACTGCCGTCACACCAGCGATCCACGCATTTTTCTTCATAACAATCTCCTTCAATCCTGTTTTACAAGCAATCACTTATCTGAAAACAGAAAGTAATGCGCCTAAAACTGTCGGAACTACCATTCCGATCACTAAAAGAACGGCAACAACCGTAGTGATCACTTTTCTTTTTTTACCATGTCTAAGATCCATCATAGTTTTTCACCTCTTATCATTTTCTCTACAGTCCGAACATATATCTCTATCTCATCCCTTATCCGGGATTCTTCCATGAGTAAAAATAATCTGATCGATCATCCTGGAAATCTCATTTCCAGACATATGATCAATCTGGACAGTCGCCTCTATTCTATGATATTTTAATAAATCGTGCAAGTGCTGTTTTTGTCTTTTCGTTGCCGGGCGTTCCTTTTTTGCCTTGTAAATTAAAGGTTTTTCGACAAACAGGTCACTGCGGCTCTCCCCAAACTGTTCCATCAGTTTCGCATATAACAGATGGGTCGACATTGCATCTGACAGCGCTCTGTGGGCCGTTTCCGGAACGATCCCGAAATAAGTACATGCAGCACCCAGATTTTTCTTCTCCGGACCCGGCATCAAATATCTGCAAAGTTTCAATGTATCCAGTGCATCCTTTTTGAATTCCAGTTTCATATTGACTGCCGCCTGCATCAGAAAACCATAGTCAAAAATGATCTGATGTCCAAGTAACGGAAATCCCTCACAGAAAGCGATTACATCCGGAAGCACCTCTTCAATGCCCGGTGCATCTTTCACCATCTCGTCTGTGATTCCCGTTAACTCGACGATTCGCTCCGGGATCTCGCGATGCGGATTCACCATGGTGTGATAAGTTTCTACAACATTACCATCCACCACTTTTACCATACCGATCTCCGTGATCTTCTCGCGTTTCGCACCAATTCCCGTTGTCTCAAGGTCAATCGCTACATAAGATGTTGTCATTTTTTTCCACCAGCTTTCTTCCCTGCTCCGGCAGACGGACAATACTCTCGTAAAAAGCAATCCTCACACTTCGGACTGCGTGCAACGCAGATGGTTCTGCCAAGGGTAATGATCTGAATGTTCCAAAGGATCCAATGCTCTTTCGGAAGAACATTCATCAGGTCATACTCTACCTTCTCCGGATCTTCATTCTCCGTCAGTCCCAGTTTCTTAGAAATTCTCTTCACATGGGTATCCACCACAATGCTCGGCTCATCATAAATATTTCCGCGGATCACGTTTGCAGTCTTTCGACCGACACCGGCTAACGCAGTCAGATCCTTCAGTTCTCTCGGAACTTCTCCTCCATGCTTTTCGATCAGATCCTTACAGCAGGAAATAATATTCTTTGCCTTCATATGATAAAATCCAGTCGAATGAATATCCTTCTCCAACTCAGAAAGCTCCGCATTTGCAAACTTCTCCAACGAATCATATTTCTTAAATAAGTCTTCAGTCACGATATTCACGCGTGCATCTGTACACTGTGCACTAAGGATCACTGCGATCAGCAACTGCCACGGTGTCTCATGATTCAAATAACAGCGGTACTCTGTGCCATACTCCGCGTCCAGACTCGCGAGGATCTTTGTTACCCTCTCGTTTCTGGCCTTCTTCGATTCCTTTCTCGCCATCGATACCTCTTTCTTTATATACAAATCGAACCGCCTTCGCATTTTTGCTTAACGGATCACGATTCTTATAATCAAATAGAACATAACTTCCGTCTTCCAGATGTTCCATATGCGCCATCTTGATCAGCTGACGACTATCATATCCTTCATATCCAAGAAGCCACTCCGGTTTTTCTGCCTCTGCTGCGAAAAAGTCACGGATCTCATATTTCACATCACTCTGCTCACTTGCAAAGGACGGGCGGCTCTTGAGATTCTCTCTCAAATACAGATCATACATCAATGCATCACGGAATTTTGAAAGATCCTCTTCCTCAAACTTCTCTTTCAGAAAACTGTACATGATCTCATATCGGGCCAGACGATTGTGACTGAATCCAAACAGTCCCTTCTCCTCATAATAATCTGCCAAAGCCAGGAACATGGATGACGGATGGGAGAACTCTTTTTCAAGCATTCGCAATGTGCAGGAAAACTGTCCGCTATTGTAGTGTACTTCTACCATTTCTTCCATCTGCTTCAAACGGATCACATCGCGATAGGACAGCCATTTCGTGGAAAGCACCTCATACGGCGGAACTGATCGGTACTGAAGCTCATACTGCTGCACATGGGCCGCCATGTAAGAACCCTTTAAAACCTTCAAAAATCCCAGCTGCAGCTGGTCCGGTCTCATATCATATACATCATCAAAGGACATGAGGAAGGAGCCCATATTTTCATACGGGAGTCCTGCGATCAGATCCAGATGCTGATGTGTGTTGTGATAACTGCGGATCTTCTCCACATGTTTCTTCAGTCTTGCCAGGTTCATTCTTCGGTGAATCTCAGAAATAGTATCCAGGTTCGTGGACTGTACACCAATTTCCAGCTGGATCAATCCCGATCGCATCTTGGAGATCAGCTCCATATCTTCCTCTGTAAACAAGTCTGCGGCAACTTCAAAATGGAAATTGGTCACTCCATTGTCATGTTCTAAAATATGTTTCCAGATCCCGTGTGTATGCTCTTTCTTGCAGTTGAATGTGCGGTCTACGAACTTTACCTGCGGAACTTTATGCTCTAAGAAGAAATCCAGTTCCTTCTTTACCAAATCCAGACTGCGGAATCGTACGGATTTATCAATGGATGACAGACAGTAACTACATGAAAATGGGCAGCCGCGGCTGCTCTCGTAATAAACGATCCTGTTTTCAAACTCTGCCATGTCCGCATAATAAAACGGAATCTCATCCATGGATAACAGTCTCTGCGGTCCGTTGGCATAAAATTTGCCACTGAAACCACGACAAGTAATACCCTGGATATGGTTGATCCTTGTATAATCTGCACTCATATAAGCGCTTACTAACTCGGTAAAAGTCAGTTCGCCTTCTCCGCGCATAATACCGCGGATCTGCGGTTCTTTCATTAAAATTTCTTCTGCATTGTAGGACACTTCCGGTCCACCCAGCCAGATCTCACATCTCGGCAGGATTTTATGCAGATCCCTTGTAATTTCCAATACCTGGGAAATGTTCCATATATAACAGGAAAAGCCGACAAAGTCCGGCTTTTTCCTGTAAATATCTTCTAAAACGTGGTCCATCTGATGATTGATGGTGTATTCTCCAATCTCGATATCTGCCTTCGGACGCTGGTCTTTTGCGAACGCTTTCAGACTGTATACCGCCGGATTGGAGTGAATGTATTTGGCATTGATCGCCACCAGTAAAAACTTCATGGATCCTCCGGATTACACGTAATATTCGATCTTACGACCAGTCGCATTGTACTGGTAATAACGAACGCCCGCTGCATTTAACATACGTTTGGACGCTTTTGTACTCGGTGTATCTGCATACTTGTCACTCTCATACACCAGAGTCTTGATACCCGCCTGAATGATCGCTTTTGCACATTCATTGCACGGGAACAGTGTCACATACAGCTTACTGCCTTCCAAACTTCCGCCACGGTAGTTCAGGATCGCATTCAGCTCACTGTGTGTCACATAAAAATATTTCTCATTGTACGGATCGCCATCATCACGGCTCCACGGGAACTCATCATCAGAGCAGCCTTTCGGAAAACCATTGTAACCCATGGACAAAATCTTATTATCCTCGCTCACAATACAACAACCAACCTGAGTGTTCGGATCTTTTGAACGCATCGCAGACAATTTCGCTACGCCCATAAAATACTCGTCCCATGAAATATATCCTTTTCTCTTGTCTGACATAATATCCCCCTCGTACAATTTAAACCTTCACAATATGATAACCGGCTGCTTTACACAGACGATTCATGATCGCCTGACCAAGTCTGTCCTTGGAAAAACTTTCGGAGAAAATGCAGTCAACCTTCTGGTCGTCAAACTCTCTCAGTACCGCGAACAGATTTCTCGCCACTGATTCTTCATCATTTCTGCTTCCGATTACCTTTAAAATGCCGCCTTCATAACTATCACGGCTCTCCTCTGTACAGATGATACCAACCTTCAAACCTGCTTCCTGGGCAAGCTTTGCTTCCTGATTGATAAATTCCACCACGCGGTCCATTTCACCCTCCACCAGAGTCATCTCTGCCTGCGGTGCATAATGGCGATATTTCATACCCGGAGCCTTCGGCTTCACATCTGCACTCAGCGGACCTAAAATCGCAGGATCGATCTCCACCTCGCCAAGAGTCTCGCGGAGCATCTCGATCGTAATCGCGCCCGGTCTCAGAAGCATCGGAACTTCTCCGGAAACATCGACGATCGTAGATTCCACACCGATACCAACTTCTCCGCTGTCGATGATCATCTCGATCTTGCCATTCATATCTTCTACTACGTGCTCCGCCTTTGTCGGACTCGGACGACCGGATGTATTGGCACTCGGAGCCGCAACCGGAACTCCCGCCAGTTTGATCAAACGGTTCGCAACCGGATCAGAAGGCATACGGATCGCAACGGTCTCCAGACCGCCGGTTGTTCCATACGGTACAATATCCTTTTTCGGAAAGATCATCGTAAGCGGACCCGGCCAATATTTCTCAGCCAGCTTCTTACCTGCTTCCGGAATCTCCTTTACCAGAGCTGTGATCTCTTCCATAGCGGAAATGTGAGCGATCAGCGGATTGTCAGACGGACGTCCCTTCGCCTCATAGATCTTTTTCGAAGCAGACTCATCCAGCGCATTGGCACCGAGACCGTAAACCGTCTCTGTCGGGATTGCCACCAGTCCGCCATTTCGCAGGATCTCCGCAGCTTCGAAAAGCTCTTCATCTGTAAAATTTTCTCTGTTAATCTGAATAATCTTTGTATTCATACTATTTTCTTCCCACACTGTGAATCAAGTTACTGATTCTCTTATATACCAACATTGTCACAACGGACACTGCCACACCTTTGATCAGGTTGAACGGGCCTACGCAGATGATCGCAAAACTCCAGATATTGCTTACTGCCGGATTGATCGCAGCACCGAGTGCCAAAATACTCTCCAGCGGCATGATCTTAGAATAGAACGGGAGCATCACAACTGCATTGATCACGATTCCGCTCAACGCCATAAAGATAGTACCAGTAATCATACCATATAATGCACTTTTTTTCGACTTCTTTGTGTGATAAATCATCGCTGCCGGAAGCACAAGAGAGCATCCGATCACAAAGTTCGCCATCTCACCTACAAAGCCTGTTGTTGTCGGCTTCATCATCAGCTTCACAAGAATCTTCACAAACTCAATGATCACGCCTGCCATCGGCCCCATAGAGAACGCACCAACCAGAACCGGAACCTCTGAGAGATCCAGACCGTAGAATGTCGGCGCGATAAAAGCAAGCGGAAACTCAAACATCATCAACACACCTGCCAGAGCACCAAACATACCCATCAGAACCAGATTCTTTGTTGTCAGCCATTTTTGTTTCATAGTTTCTTCCTCCTAAATGTAAGTTATGTACCTGATGTTCATCAATAGAGGAATCGCACGAGTTCCATGAATCCTGTATAAAAACAGAAAAGCCCCGGATATGGATCCGGGGCCAGATTTCACGTAACCTTCTTACTGCCGGTTTGCACCAACATCGCACAATTTCTTCTCTCATCCAGACTATACTGTCGGTTCCGGAATTCCACCGGATCAGCTGCTAACACAGGTCGCGGACTGTTACCGCCGGTGGGGAATTACACCCCGCCCCGAAGAACATTTTATAGGTTTCATGCTGTAAGTATAGCGCAGAACGTCTTATTTTACAAGGTATTTCTATTTTCCGGCATTCTTTGCGAACTGCCCGTTAACAATACCTACATGGTTAAGCCTCATGATTCACTGTATCAACAAAACGAATAAATGCGTTCTTACCTTCTTCTGTATTCTTGTATACACCTGCGTCCTCAAGTACGGCAGAGAATACTTTTCCTGTTTCTTGAAGTATGATATCCATTGCATTTTCTTCAGTAAATGTATAAGTCTTTTTCAGTTCTTCAATCCAGGAAGTATGCTTTTCCAGTACTGGGTCAGAAGCCACATCTTCGCCCTTCGCTACCGCTGCTGCCAGATCAGTCAGTTCCTGTTTTAAACGGCTCGGAAGTACAGCCAGACCCATTACCTCGATCAGACCAATATTCTCCTTCTTGATATGGTGTTTATCTGCATGCGGATGGAATACACCGAGCGGATGCTCTTCCGATGTAACGTTGCAGCGAAGTACAAGATCCAGTTCATAGTCCTCTCCACGGCGACGGGCGATCGGCGTGATCGTATTGTGCGGTTCTCCATTGGAGAATGCAATCACACCAACAGTTTCATCCGAGTAACCACGCCATGCTGCCAGGATCTTATCAGCCAGATCTGCGATACGAGCCGGATTTGCACCGGTCAAACGGATCACGCTCATCGGCCATTTTACAATGCCTGCATGAATATCTTCAAATCCTGCAAAGGTGATTTCCTTTTCGATAGGAGCTGTCTCCATTGCAAAGGTATAATGACCACCCTGGAAATGCTCATGGCTGAGAATGGAACCGCCTACGATCGGAAGGTCTGCATTGGATCCGACGAAATAGTGCGGGAAGCTGCGTACGAAATCCAGTAATTTTTCAAATGCAGATTTATCGATCTTCATCGGAATGTGTTCAGCATTAAATACGATGCAGTGCTCGTTGTAATACACATACGGACTGTACTGAAGACACCAATCTGCTCCACATACCTCGATCGGAATGATTCTGTGATTTGCACGGGCCGGATGATTCATACGACCGGCGTAGCCTTCATTCTCTTTGCAGAGCTGGCATTTCGGATATGCTGTCTGCGGTGCATTTTTTGCAGCAGCAATGGCCTTTGGATCTTTTTCCGGCTTACTTAAGTTAATCGTAATATCTAACTCTCCATACTCGCTCTGGTATTTCCAACGCATATCTTTCTTGATACGGTATCGACGGATATAGTCTGTATCACAACTGAACTTATAATACCAGTCAGTTGCTTTCACCGGATCTTCTTCATATAAATGGTTGAAAATACCGATCACTTCTCTTGGCATCGGAGTGATTGCTCCCATGATCCTGGTATCAAAAATATCTCTTGCTGTGATGCCATCATCACAAAGTCCTTTTTCCACAGCATAGTCAAGGATTCCGGCTAAGATCTCCTCGATATCCTCACTCTGCGGTTCATCTGATGGTGTATAGTCATCCAGACGGAGCAGGTCCATCAGTCGATTGGTCAGAACCATATGATCCACCGGCTCTGCAAGGCCATTGTTCATCGCATAAGATACGAGAGAATCAATATATGTTTCAATCTTCATTAACGTACCTCCATCTTAACGCCACCCTGCGGGCGAATGGATAATACATGGCAGGCTCCCTTTCCAAGAACTGCATCCATGCCTTCTACAAAACGATCCAGCATATCATACGGAACAAATGCCTGAATTGTTCCGGCAAAACCACCGCCATGCACACGGTATGCACCACGTCCGTTGAGATAATGCTCGCTCAGCGCCAGAGCGATCGCTACTTCCTGGTGTGCTTTATATCCTGCCGGAATGACATTCTGCAGATACATGTAGGAAGAATAGCCGCTCTGTTTTACAAGCATCAGGAAGCGTTCAAAGTCATTATTTTTCAATGCCTCTACCTGTAACGGAACTCTTGCATTCTCCTGGTAGAAATGAATGGATCTCATAACTGCACGGTCTCCGCATGCTTTACGCAATTCACCAATTTTTGCATAAAACTCGGCTTCATCGATCTGAGATAATACTTCTTTTCCCATATAAGATGCAACTGCTTTGATCTCTCCCGGGATCGCTGCATACTCGTCTGTCAGATCCGCATGATCAGCTCCTGTATCAATAATGCAGAGAGCATGACCACAAGAAGCAAAGTCAAAATCTACAGGCTCAATAACCGGATGGTCTTTATCGAAAAAGTCAATGGTTACCAGATTTCCTACCGCAGAAGCTGTCTGATCCATAAGTCCGCACGGTTTTCCGAAAAATACATTTTCTGCATACTGACCGATCTGCGCCACTTCCGGAGCGGAAACTTTGTTATCAAAATAGAGATCATTGATGATCGTACCGATCAGCACTTCAAATGCTGCAGATGAGCTAAGTCCGGAACCCGGTAATACTGTGGATTCACAGTACGCATCAAAACCGGACACATTACATCCGAGTTCTGTAAAACGAGCTGCAATACCACGCACCAGGGACGGTGTTGTATTGATCTCATCTGCGATTGGCTCCAGTTCTGTTAATTTCACCTCACACAGCGGATATCCTTTGGACTGAATACGGATCACATCCGTTCCATTTGGACATACTGCTGCAACCGTATCAAGGTTCACAGCTGCTGCCAGCACACGCCCACGCTGATGATCGGTATGATTTCCTCCGATCTCTGTACGGCCCGGAGCAGAATAATAACAAGTCGGGGTTCCGCCAAATGCTGCCGCAAAACCGGCATCCAGTGCGGTCTTCTGTGCAGCCTCCAGATAAAGTGTAATTTTAGACATAAGTATTTCCTCCCTCAAACGGGCAATTTTTATTCATATTCAAAAGGGACCCCCTGCATCCACAGGAGATCCCTTGGGTACAGGCTATTGCAATTTCTGCCATCCTGCATAAAGAGTCATATCAGATTGCACGGTATCGGTATCAATATCCCATGCTTCATAGCAAGAAGTGTCTGTATACCATCCCGTAAAGATATATCCTTCTCTGGTCGGGATCTCCGGTTCTTCCAGGAGTTCTCCATACATCTGGCTCTGAACCGGTACATCTGTACCGCCTCGTGAGTCGAACGTAATCTGAAAACCCGGATTTCGAAGTTCCAATGCCACCACGATCAGGATTACGGCTATACAAACTCCGATGATCCGATCCAATGACTTTACCGAAATATTCACATTTCGATACAGTCCTCTGAATTTCGGCAGCTGCTCCTCTTGGAGCTCTGACCTATTTCTATTCTCTTCCATTATTTCTTCACCAGATACTTACGCATATCGAGTGCACATGCACAGAGGATGATCGCACCCTTGATGATGTAAAGAGATGAAGAGTCAACACCAAGCATTGTCAGTGCAACGAAGATAATACGAAGTACGAATACACCAAGAATAATACCGCTGATCTTACCGGTACCACCTACGAAGGATACACCACCAATAACGCAGGCTGCGATCGCATCACACTCTGCGTTAAGACCTGTGCTGGCTGCAACAGAACCGGCACGAACGCCCTCAATGAAACCTGCGTAACCATACATCGCACCTGCAAGTGTATGTACAAGTACAGTTGTCATAAATACGTTAACACCGGAAACCTTCGCAGCTTCTGCGTTGGAACCTACAGCAAACATATTTTTACCGAATGTAGTTTTATTCCAGATAAACCACATAACAACTGTCAGGATGATCGCATATAATACGTATCTCGGAACCGCAACACCGCCAAGACGGAACATTGCTCCACCGACGAAATCCTTATACTCTCTGCTCAGACCGGAGATCGGCTGACCGTTGTTTCCGTTGAGAGCGAAGAACCAAAGGATGATACCATAAGTAATTAACTGTGTAGATAATGTTACGATGAACGGATGAAGACTGAACTTCGCTACGAAGAAACCGTTCACAAGACCGATCATAGCACCAATCAGAACAACGATCAGCATAGTTGCCAGGATCCATCCTAATGTAATTTCCGGAAGGTTCTGGAACATTTTGTTAGCAAAGTCTGCTTTCTGCATAAATACACCGGCAATGGCAGCTGTTAAACCAACTACTCGACCTGCAGAAAGGTCAGTACCTGTTAATACGATACATCCCGCGATACCAAGTGCCAGCGGTAAGTAAGCCGCAACCTGAGTGATCAGGTTCGCAAAGGAACCAAGTGTCAGGAAGTTCGGCTGTTTGATGGCTGTGTAAATTACGAAAATCGCCATCAAAATGTAAAGTGCATTGTTCAGGACCATATCTGTCAGGTAACGTTTCTGATCCTTCGCATTCATCTGTTTATAATCAGCGATTGCACGCTGCATGTTTTTTACAGGATTTGTCACGCTTTTATACCTCCTAAACGTATTTCGCAGCCAGAGTCATAATCTCTTCCTGAGTTGTGTTGCGCGCATCAACTTCACCGGCCACACGTCCGCCGGACATAACTACGATACGGTCACAAACACCAAGAAGCTCCGGCATTTCTGAAGAAACCATCAGAACGGTCTTTCCTTTATTGGCAAGATCCAGGATCAACTGGTAGATCTCATATTTCGCACCAACGTCGATACCGCGAGTCGGCTCATCCAGTAACAGAACCTCCGGCTCTGTTAACAGCCAGCGGCCAATGATAACCTTCTGCTGGTTACCGCCGGAAAGGGTACGGATCTTTGTCTCCTGAGACGGAGTTTTGGTGCGCATTGCGTCAATATAATACTGAGTATCCTCACGCTGAGATTTCTCACTCAGGAATATACCGAAACGTTTATGACGTTTTAAGCTAGAAATAACAGTATTAGCTTTGATATCCAGAACACCAAAGATACCTGTTGCTCGACGTTCCTCTGTCAGAAGCGCGAAACCATTTTTGATGGATTCCTGCGCATTGCGGTTCAGGCACTGTTTTCCATCCAGGAAGATCTTGCCTTCTTTACGAGTACGGATACCGAAGATACTCTCCAGTGTCTCTGTACGACCGGAAGCATCAAGACCTGCAAGACCTACGATCTCGCCTCGTTTTGCCTCGAAGGACACCTCCTTCAGCTGGTTGTACATACCGGTAATGCCTTCTACTTTCAGATATACTTCACCAGGAGTGTTTGTCTTCGGCGGGAACTGATTGGTCAGTTCACGACCTACCATCAGTCGGATAATATCCTGCATCTCAAGATCTTCCGCACGTTCTGTAGCAACCCATTTACCATCACGCATTACTGTGATGTAATCGGAAATACGTTTGATCTCTGCCATCTTATGAGAAATGTAGATAATACCTACACCTCTGTCACGAAGCATATTGATGATCTTAAAAAGATGTTCTACCTCTTCCTCTGTAAGAGAAGAAGTCGGTTCGTCAAACACGATTACCTTAGAATTATAGGAAACCGCTTTGGCAATTTCTACCATCTGTCTCTGAGAAACCGGCATTGTACTCATGATCTTATACGGATCCACATCAATGTCCAGTTCCTTGAAGATCGCCATGGTATCCTGATACATCTTCTTTTCATTTACAGTAATACCGGCAATCGTTGGATAACGGCCAAGCCAAATGTTATCCATTACGTTACGCTTCAATGCCTGGTTCAGCTCCTGATGTACCATTGCCACACCATTGTCCAGAGCTTCTTTACTGTTTTTGAAATTAATTTCGTTGCCTTCCAAATAAATCTGTCCGCCATCCTTGGCGTACATACCAAAGAGGCATTTCATCAACGTGGATTTTCCGGCACCGTTTTCTCCCATCAGCGCATGCACTGTTCCGCGTTTAACTTCAAAATTAACGCCGTCCAACGCTTTAACGCCCGGGAATGTTTTGGTGATTCCTACCATTTTCAGCAGAGTGTTCTGCTCCATGTTGTCTTTCCTCCTTTTCTTTAACTAAACATCACTCTCAACTGCCGGAGAGCAACACGATAGAGAACGGTAAGCATCGCTACCATCCTGATTTTTATATCGGAGCGGTGTTTACCGTTCCCTATCTTTTTGTATCAACTTTTGAAAATGGGCAACTGCCGCCTTCGCGACAGCTGCCCCTATTTTCAGAAGTTAAATTCTATGTCTGATAATTATTCACCTGTGTACGGAGCGAATGCTACATACATTTTTGTATTGATTTCCGCATCGATAGAGAAACGGTCATCATTCAGAGAAGCCAGAGCCTCTGCCGGTGTAGCACCTTCAAGGATTGCTTTTGCAGTATTAGCAACTGCTGCTGCCATACCCTTATCATCCTGTTTGATTGTACCTGTCATAGCGCCATCAGCGATAAGAGCTTTTGCGTTATCAGTAGCATCAACACCAAATACCGGAACTACGTGACCGTCGCCTGTGTTGTAACCTTTCTCCTGAAGGGAAGCGATAACGCCCTCAGCCATACCGTCGTTGTTACAGATAACAAGCTCGATCATGTTGCCGTTTGCCTCGTTATAGGAAACGAAGTT
This sequence comes from Lachnospiraceae bacterium, assembly GCA_017556515.1. Lineage (GTDB taxonomy): Bacteria > Bacillota > Clostridia > Lachnospirales > Lachnospiraceae > Pilosibacter. Next base: position 2,104 of record JAFYOD010000286.1, on the reverse strand, counting down.
TGTATCCATGTACTCTTTTGCAGCTGCTGCGGACCAAGCACCACCCTGGTCAACCTGATAGCAGTCTGTATTTGCAGCGTCGAAGTAAACGAGTGCCGGTTTGCCAGCTGCCTCGATAACTGCGTTAGCATCCTCAAGACCATACTGTGTACGGTAGATAGCCTCTACGTTAGCCTCGTCACCTTTCATCATTGCATAAGAAATCTTGCCGTCTTTGTTGATATCGATAGCATCGAAGTTAGCAACTACATACTCACCGATCATCTCACCCTGCATGTGACCTGCTTCCGGAGCGTCTGTACCGATGAAAGCAACTGTATTGTTTTCTGTAAGAACCGGAGTTTCAGAACCATCTACACCAATCGGACGGTTGAAGAAAACAACCGGGATATCGCCTGCTGCAGCGAGGATATCTTCTGCTGTATCGGAAGCACCGGATGTTACCTGGTTAACTACAAGGATGTCAGCGCCGCCAGCGATCGCTGTGTTGATCTGGTCGATCTGTGTGGACTGGTTGTTTGCTGCGAACTGGTTGTCCGGAGTGATTCCGAGAGCTTCAAACTCTTTGTTCATAGCGTCACGAACGAAACCAAGGAAAACGTCGGATTCGTCGTACCAGAATACAACTACCTTTGCGTCATCTTTTACTTCTTCTTTTGCAGCCTCTGTTGCTGCTTCTGTAGCTGCTGCAGCTGCTGTTGTTGCTGCCGGCTGTTCTTTTGCACCACATGCTGTAAGGCTGAGAGCCATAGCACTAGCTAAACCTACTGCTACTAATTTTTTCATAATTTTATACCTCCACTTTCTTTTTTGAATCATACTGATCCATGATAACTTTAGTATATCAAATCAATTAAAAAAATCAATAAAAACCCGTTTTGGAAAGATTATTTATTCATACTTTGTCTTATTTTTTAACAAACTACGACTATTTATAATATATTTCGCCTTTCCTGTCATAAAAAATCCCTATACCGTTGCAGCTGCAAAAGTACAGGGACCTCTCTTTTATGAGAGTGAGTTACAAGGGGACATAATAAATAAGGTGCCCATCTTCATGGCCTATTCCAGAGCGGCAAGGGAGTGGGTATCACAATGCCGGTCGCGTCTCTGGCTGCGAGCATAGGAGGGAAAATTCCGAAAGTATATTGGCCATGAGATGGGCTGGTTTTGCCGATGTTGGGGACGCCCAAGGACGTTGCATCGGCTGTCGGACGCCTGCACAGCAGGTCTTCCTCGTCCGTTATCAATGATATCTATGACAAGATATTATTGGCCCATTCTTTTCTCTAATTTAATAAGGATTTTACTATGTTTTCCTGCATTTTAAAAACAAATTTATTTTGTTTCTCCACAAGCATTTACTTGTTGATATTCCTATACATGAGCCTTGCCTACAACAGTCAACCCCTATTTTTGATTCAAATACTCCATAACTCCCATATGAATCGCCCACGCCAGCCGGTCCTGATAATCCTCCTGCTGCAATAGCGCAGCCTCTTTCCGATTGCTGAGAAAACCACACTCCACGATCACGATCGGTTTTTTTACATTCAAAAGCAGATAATAATCCTCGTTGGCTTTCGCAAGCCTTCTGTTCTCTGATCCCAGCACATACGAAAAGCGTTCCTGTAGGATCTCCGCCAATTCTTTTCCCTTTACCGAACCCTTATAATAAAATACCTGTCCGCCAAAGACATATTCCTCATGGTAACTGTTTTGATGAATACTGACCACCAGATCCGGATCTACATCATTGATCATCTGACAGCGATTCCTCATATCCGTTATCTTTTTTCCCGGATCTTCTTCCCGATACAGTCCCACATCCGACTCTCTTGTCATAATGACTTCTATGTCTTCCAATTCCAGATACTTCTTTAGTTTCATGGCAATCTCGAGATTAATCTCCTTCTCCAGACTTCCGTCCACTCCGACCTTTCCCGGGTCAAATCCTCCATGCCCGCTGTCGATCACCACCACCGGCTTTGCATTTTTCTCGATCACACTTGCACTGACCACTTGAACCGTACCAAACTTCACAGCCAGAAACACCATCAAGACCAAAAGGAGCCCAACCGCCTCCTCCCATATCAATCGTTTC
>JAFYOD010000285.1 GCA_017556515.1 Lachnospiraceae bacterium | reverse complement strand
TCTCCGTCTCTTACGATCGGTGTTTCAAACATCTTTTTAAATTTCTGGGATGTATATAAAAATCCCGGCATCAGATAATCAAAAATGCTCCAAAGCTCGCCAAGATGGTTCTCGATCGGAGTACCTGTGAGGGCGAATTTGGTCTTCGCATGGATCGCTTTTACTGCTTTCGACGCCTGTGTTACTGCATTTTTAATGTACTGTGCCTCGTCAATAATCTGGAATCTAAACAGATGATCCTGGTAATATGCCAGGTCTCGTTTCAACAGATCATAGGAAGTAATGAGAACATCAACACCCGCAAACTCTTCTTGCTGCAGACGTTTTAAGATTTCCTCACGCTCTGCCTGATTACCTGCCATGGTCTGAACAGTCAGTTCCGGAGCAAAAGTATGAAGCTCGTTTTCCCAGTTGTATACAAGGGAAGCCGGACATACGATCAAGGATGCACCGCCGGATCTCTTCTTCTCATCCAAAAGAAGAGAAATGATCTGAATGGTCTTACCAAGACCCATCTCGTCTGCCAGGATTCCACCAAATCCATATGCATCTAAGCTCTTCAGCCAGCGATAACCGACTTTCTGATAGCTTCTGAGGATCGGAACCAGACGCTCCGGGATCTCATAAGCACTGTCTTCTACGTCCTTCATGCCACGAACCACTGCTTTAAACAGCTGGTCGCGGTAGAAGCTGACGCTTCGGTCTTCTTTCAAAGCCGCATCCAGATACATCGCACGGTACATCGGAACCTTCATAGTCTCCGCCGCTGCAAACTCTGCTTCGACACCCAGACTCTGCGCTAACTTTGACATGGTCAAAAGTCCATCGTCGCCCAAGGTCAGGAAATCGCCGTTCTTCATGCGGTAGAATTTCTTCTTCGCCTGATAATCTGCAAGGATCGCAAACAGTTCTTCCTTCGGAATGCCTCCGGTATCCACATCCAGCTCCAACCAGCCCTGGGTCGCACGTACACGCACTGCCACATTGGTCGGCGGAAGAACACGGATTTTCTTAAAGGATTCAGAAACAAAGACTTCGCCCAGTTCCATAAATCTGGACATTCCGCCGGATACCAGACTGTAAACTGCTTCATCGTCTCCGCGGATGACCATGTTCTTTGTCTCTTCTTCTGTAAATTTAAAATACTTCGTGATCAGCTGACTGACACGGAATTCGCCCGGAACGTCACGGCAGATCTCTCTCGGGACATTCTCATCCTCCAACGGATGGAACGCATAGTCGCCATAAGAAAGTTCCGGTCGCAGAGTTACCTCTTTCGGACCGTTGCTGTCGAAATAGAAGTTAACCTTTAATTCCTGCGGACGGTATCCTTCCAGATCCATATCTTTGATATTTAATAATTTTAATGCTTCTAATTTTTTCAGGACACGCTCATAAAACAGTGGCATGTCTCTGTCGTTGATGAGAATCTCTCGCTCCGCATCCGTACCCATGACCATGTATTCCATCAACACGTGAAGTGCCTGAGTATACTCTTCGTCACATCGGTACATGGCTTCATCGTCCGCAATAAACAGACATTTGTCACCCGGAAATGCCATGATCTCCTTCGGCATTGTCATTTTCACGCCGTCACGTCCTGTTTTTTCCACCAACAGTTCAAAACGCGGATTCTCACGTTTGATGGTCAGATTACGTTTTACCTTTAAAAAGTCTTCGCATTCGATCTCTTTTCCGTCCATGATGGAGAAGAAACGTTCTCTGCCGCCTTTGCCGAGAACCAGTTCTCCCAATACCGGCTGCATTTCAAGAGCTGTTCTGCGGAACTGAGAATAATGTTCTCTGTAAGTTCCCACCATCTCCAGTACCAGCAGGACCAGAGGACGGCAGCTCTCTTCAAATGCATCTAAGTTGTGATGGAAGGAAAACCCTTTTCCATATTCCACCAGACGTTCAAACTCAACTGCCTGAGAAAATGTCACCAGATCCTTGACCTGGAATAATTTATCCTTTCCGATAAAAAATCGTACTTTGATCTGGTCTCTGGACAGCAAAAGCCTGGGAACAAGGCGCACTCTGCCCTCTTCCCCGGCTCCCATGATCCGACTTACTTCTCGGTTTGTATATTCTCTGACCATAAAGCGGATCTTCTGGGAGGTGGAAACCGGACGGAGATTCTTCTCACGTTCCTTTTTCATCTGCTCTGCCAAAACCGCCTGTGCATGAACACAGAGGTCTCCGGCAGTCAAATTTCCACAACCGACGGAACAATCTTTGATCCGCCTTCCGCTCTCATCTACATGCGAACAAGAGTAGTCATAAATCTGACTACCCTTGCGCAAAATACGAACGCGGTAACGTCTTCCGCAATCCGTAACATTTCCCCTGAGTTCCGTCTCATCTTTCCAGAAAGTGTCTGATGAAAGTCCGTATACCTCCATAATTTCCTCCATTTCTGTAAAGCGTAACGTCTCCTTACATACGTTCCGGAGCTTCGAAACCTAAAAGATCAATACATGTAAGAAGAACATTTCTTGTAAGAGTTACGAGACCGATGTAGCCGGCCTGTTTCTTCTTATCCTCTTCTGCGATGATTCTTGTCTCATGATAGAAGTGGTTCAGTGCGTTGGAAAGTTCGAAGATGTATGCACAGATCTTGTGCGGTGCAAGCTCCTCAAAGCTTCCTAACATAACCTCGCTGAACTTGGAAAGAGCTAACATTAATGTCTTCTCCGGCTCTCCGGACGGTGCAAGGATTGTTGTCTCCTCTGCAACCTCACAAGTTTCAGCATATTTCTTAAGAATAGAATTGATACGAGCGATTGTATACAGTACATACGGACCTGTATTTCCTTCGAAGGAAATGAAACGATCGATATCAAATACGTAATCTTTTGTTGCCTGGTTGGAAAGATCACCATACTTTAATGCTGCAAGACCAACGAGTTTTGCAGTCTCTTTTGCTTCTTCCTCAGAAACAGTACGGTTCTCCATGATTCTGTTGTAAGCTGCCTCACTGATGTCAGCAATGAGGTTCTCAAGACGCATAACGCCGCCTTCTCTTGTCTTGAACGGCTTACCGTCTTTTCCATTCATAGTACCGAAACCTACGAAATCAAGTCTGCAGTCCGGACGAACGATGCCAGTCTTCTTCGCAACACGGAATACTTGTGTGAAGTGAAGGTCCTGACGTTTGTCTACTACATATACATAGTGATCCGGTTTGAAGTCCTTCTCACGCTCTACGATCGTAGCAAGGTCGGATGTTGCATATAATGCAGCACCGTCGGATTTTCTAACGATACACGGCGGAAGTTCTTTTGTATCTTTCTCTTCTGCGATATCAACTACAAGTGCACCCTGGCTCTCGTAAGCAAATCCTCTGTCGATCAGATCCTGGATCATATCCGGGATGTACGGCTGAGCATCGCTCTCACCTTTCCAGAGATCGAACTCTACGTTCAGGTTGGAGTAGTTTTTCTTTAAGTCTTTTAAGGAAACACTCATGATGTGGTTCCAGATCGCACGGTACGGTGCATATCCGCTCTGAAGTTTGAATGTTGCCTCCTGTGCGCGCTCTTTGAACGCCTCGTCCACTTTGGACTTACCGCTGGCTGCCGGGTAGATCTCCTCTAACTGAGAAATTGTAAACGGCGGCTCTGTCGGATATTCACCTGTAAAGCTCTCGTCAAAGTACGGAAGCTCCGGCTGTCTGTCTTTTAATTCCTCAATGATGAGACCCATCTGGAGACCCCAGTCACCAAGATGTACGTCACCGATCACTGTATGTCCAACGAAACGGCCCATACGTTTGATCGCTTCACCGATAACTGCTGCACGAAGGTGACCAACGTGAAGCGGTTTTGCAACGTTTGCTCCGCCGTAGTCTACGATAACAGTCTTCGGCTCTGCAACCGGATCCATGCCCAGTTTCTCGCCGTTTGCCATACCGTTCATGTAGCCTGCGAGGAACTCGCCATCTAATTTTAAGTTGATGAAGCCCGGCATAACTGCAGTTACTTCCTCAAATGTCTTGCTTCCCTGAAGTTTCTCAACAACACCGTTCGCGATATCGATCGGTTTCATCTTATATGCCTTTGCAGCTGCCATAGCACCGTTACACTGGTACTCGCAGAGGTCCGGACGGTTGGAGAGAGTTACTCTTGCGTAAGACTCGTCATATCCGCATGCCACAAAAGCCTGTTTCATTTCTTCTGTAATAAAATCCAGAATCTTCTTCATCTGATTTTCTCCTTGTCTCTATTGCTGCGCTGCTTTTATGAGTCAAATTTCCACTCATATGGAAGCAGCAAATGATACATTTTCACAGATACAATATTATAACGTATCACGGAAGAAAAATCCAGTACTATTCGCATTGAATTGCAAAATTCACAGATGCCATGGCATCTTTACAGTACGCATCGGCTCCGATTGCTGCTGCATACTCTTCAGTAAGAACTGCACCGCCCACCATGATCTTCACATTCGGTGCTTTTTCCCTCAGCTGACGGATGGTTTCTTCCATTGCCGGAACAGTTGTTGTCATCAACGCACTGAGTCCTACAACCGGTACGTTTTCCACAATCGCACATTCTACGATCTTCTCCGGAGCAACATCTCGTCCAAGATCGATCACTTCAAAACTATAGTTTTCCAGAAGCACTTTTACGATGTTCTTTCCGATATCGTGGATATCACCTTTTACGGTTGCAAGGATCACCTTGCTGCGTTTCTGCTGTGCCACACCATCCTGTGCCATCTTGGCTTTCATCACAGCAAATGCTGCTTTTGCTGCTTCTGCACTCATCAGAAGCTGTGGAAGAAATACAGTTCCTGCCTCAAATCCTTTTCCGACTTCGTCCAGGGCCGGGATCATCTCTTCATTTATTACTGTCAGCGCATCCGAATCTTTCAAAGCTTCCAATGCTGCAACTTCCGCTGCCTTTGCCAGTCCGCGAATAATACTCTTTTTCAATGCAGATCCCCCGGAAGCACCGTCTGCTTTTTCTGTTACCGGTTTTCCTGAAACATTCTTCTGCAGTTCTTTCAACTGCTTCTTTTCTGCCTCTTTCTCTGCATAAAAGCTGACATAATTTCCGCAATTTTCATCCTGAGCAGTCAGCACCAGGAAGCTGTCATATACAGCCATCATCGCTTCCGAATTCGGGTTGATGATCGCGGCAGAAAGTCCATTCTGCAGTGCCATCATGAAAAAGGAAGCATTGATATGCTCACGCATCGGAAGACCAAAGGATACGTTGGAAACTCCCAGTACAGTCTTTCCACCAAACTCTTCCTTGATCCTCTTAACAGTCTCCAGAGTTACCAGTGCACCATTTTTATCAGAACTAACTGCCATGCAAAGTGCATCGATCAAAATATCGTTTTTATCAATTCCATATTCTGCTGCTGTTTCATAAATCTTCTTCGCGATCGTAAGTCGGCCTTCTGTTGTTTGCGGGATTCCCTCCTCATCCAGACAAAGTGCAACTACTACACCGCCATATTTTTTCACCAACGGAAATACGGCTTCCATAGATTCTCGTTTACCATTGACGGAATTGATCAATGGTTTTCCATTATAAATACGCATCGCCTGTTCCATTGCCTGCACATTTGCCGTATCGATCTGAAGCGGAAGATCCAGAACACTTTGCAGTTCCTTTACCACTTCCACCATCATCGTAGGCTCATCAATACCCGGAAGTCCAACATTGACATCCAGTACATCTGCACGGCTCTCCTGCTGCGCAACGCCTACATTCAAAATATAAGACAGATCATGGTCTTTTAACGCCTGTTTAAATTTCGGTTTTCCGGTCGGATTGATACGTTCTCCGATAATTACCGGCTTCATTCCGACCTCCACTGCATGAGAATAAGAAGAGATGACCGTGCGCTCTTTTTTCTCTATTACCGGTTTCGGAACATCCTTACATAATGCATACATTTTTGCGATATGTTCCGGAGTCGTTCCGCAGCATCCGCCCAAAATCGAAACTCCGTTTTCTGCGATCTCGCACATGGTCTCTGCGAACTGATCCGAATTAATATCGTAAACCGTTTTTCCGCCTTCGCTGCGCGGAAGGCCTGCATTTGGATTCACCATAACCGGAACGGAGGCGATCTCAACCATCTTTCGGATCAACGGAAGCAGCTGAACCGGACCAAGTCCGCAGTTCAAACCGATCGCGTCAACACCAAGTCCCTCTAACAATGCTGTCACAGACTCCACAGTTCCACCTGTCAGCATTTTTCCTTTTTCATCTAAGGTTACAGTTGCAAAGATCGGAAGTTCACTTTCCTCTTTCGCTGCCAGAACAGCTGCCTTGAGTTCATAACTGTCACCCATGGTCTCGATGATGATCAGGTCTGCTCCTGCTGCAACGCCTGCACGAACAACTTCTTTATAAACATCACATGCTTCTTCAAAAGCCAGAGTTCCATACGGCTCCAGTAATTTTCCGGTCGGACCAAGATCCAGCGCCACAAAACCATGCCCGGTCAGTTCTACTGCTTTTTTTGCATTGGCAACAGCTGCCTCTACAATCTCTTCAACCGAATAACCGATTTCCTTATTATACTTAAATCGATTCACTCCGAAGGTGTTTGTCGTAACAATGTCTGCTCCCGCCTTCAGATAATCCTGATGGATTTCCACAATAATTTCCGGATGGAGCAGATTCCATGTCTCCGGAAGCTCTCCCGGCTTTAAGCCTTTTGCCTGCAAAAGACTTCCCATGCCTCCGTCAAAAAATAATCTTCTCTGTTTTAATTCTTCACGAATTCCCACCTGACTCCTCCGTTTCTCATGCTCTTCGATAATCACATGTCTTGTTTCCACAACTTTCACAGCCTTCCACATAACAGAAACCCTTTTCCGTACTCACTCCGATAACCGCAGTCAC
>JAFYOD010000284.1 GCA_017556515.1 Lachnospiraceae bacterium | reverse complement strand
ATTAAGCCCATCATCTCTACGTGAGCCGGAACGGAGGAAGAACCTGCGAACTGTGCGTCGGAGTGCATACGGCCCATAGTATCTGTCATACCATAGGAAGCCGGACCTGCAGCCATGTTATCCGGGTGAAGTGTACGGCCTGTACCGCCACCGGAAGCTACGGAGAAGTATTTTTTACCTTTTTCGATACATTCTTTCTTGTATGTACCTGCTACCGGATGCTGGAAACGTGTCGGGTTTGTGGAGTTACCTGTGATGGAAACGTCTACGCCCTCTTTCCACATGATAGCAACGCCTTCTGTTACGTCGTTAGCGCCGTAGCAGTTAACTTTCGCACGAAGACCCTCAGAGTAGGATTTTCTGAAGATTTCTTTTACTTCGCCTGTGTAGTAGTCCATCTCTGTCTCTACGTATGTGAAACCGTTGATTCTGGAGATGATCTGAGCTGCGTCTTTACCAAGACCGTTTAAGATAACGCGAAGCGGGTTCTTACGAACTTTGTTTGCTTTCTCTGCGATACCGATAGCACCCTCAGCTGCTGCGAAGGACTCGTGACCTGCTAAGAATGCGAAACACTCTGTCTCTTCTTCAAGAAGCATTTTACCAAGGTTACCGTGGCCAAGACCTACTTTACGCTGGTCAGCTACAGAACCCGGGATACAGAAAGCCTGAAGACCTTCACCGATTGCTGCTGCTGCGTCAGCTGCTTTTCTGCAGCCTTTCTTGATCGCGATCGCTGCGCCTACGATGTAAGCCCATTTTGCGTTCTCGAAGCAGATCGGCTGAATTTTCTCTACCATGTGATATACGTCTAAGCCGGCATCTTTTGTGATCTGTTCAGCTTCTTCGATGGAAGCGATGCCATAGCTGTTTAAAACTTCATTAATCTGTTTGATACGTCTCTCGTAAGACTCAAATAATGCCATTTTACTTACTCTCCTTCCACCTTATTCATGTCTCGGGTCAATGATCTTAACTGCGTCTGCTACGCGGCCGTACTGACCTTTTGCTTTTTCCCATGCTGTGTTCGGGTCATCACCTTTTTTGATGAAGTCTGTCATCTTGCCAAGGCTTACGAACTGGTAACCGATGATCTGATCATCTGCGTCAAGAGCGATACCTGTTACATAACCCTCTGCCATCTCAAGGTAACGCGGACCTTTCTTTAATGTACCGTACATAGTACCAACCTGGGAACGAAGGCCTTTACCAAGGTCCTCAAGACCAGCACCGATCGGAAGACCGTCCTCGGAGAATGCACTCTGAGTTCTGCCGTATACGATCTGAAGGAAGAGTTCTCTCATCGCTGTGTTGATAGCGTCACAAACAAGGTCTGTGTTGAGAGCCTCGAGAAGAGTTCTGCCCGGAAGGATTTCAGAAGCCATAGCTGCGGAGTGTGTCATACCGGAACAGCCGATTGTCTCAACAAGTGCTTCCTGAATGATACCCTCTTTTACGTTTAATGTCAGCTTACATGCACCCTGCTGCGGAGCACACCAGCCGATACCGTGTGTTAAACCGGAGATGTCGGAGATCTGAGTTGCTTTTACCCATTTTGCTTCTTCCGGGATCGGAGCTGCACCGTGATTAACGCCCTGTGCAACTGTACACATTTTTTCTACTTCATGTGAATAAATCATGTTTAAAACTCCTTTCGTTACTATATCATTGTGATAATATTT
>JAFYOD010000283.1 GCA_017556515.1 Lachnospiraceae bacterium | reverse complement strand
CTTGCCAGAGAGATTGCGCGGCAAGTTTCCGGAAGATCCGCCAATCTCGGAACATCTCCTGCAGCAAGGGTACTATGCGCCCCCTGCACAGAGAATGTTCTTCGCTCGCCATCTTCACTTACCAGTACCATCGCAGTACCGGTCGCACAATCACTTTTTTCTTTGACCAGACTCACATCCACCTGCATTTCTTTTAAGGTGCTTCGCAAGATCTTGCCATTCATATCCTGTCCCACACAGCAGACCAGCGCCGGCTCTGCACCAAGCTGTGCCATATATACACTCTGATTGACCGCATCGCCTCCCGGCAAAATACGGATATCAGAAATTCTCTGTTTTTCTTTCCACTCTTTTCGCTGATCGATCGGATATCCCATAATATCCATGACAGCAGAACCGATACATAAAACTCTCATTTTGAGCCTCCCAATCGCTGTACCATTCCGATGATCTGTCCGGATAATACCACGGTGATCAGAGAATAGCAGATTCTTGTCAACGGAATATAGCTGATCGACATTCCCAGTACGATCAGATCACTCACCAAGTATACTTTTTCAATTCCAATACCTGACACATGCGAAATACTCATAGCCAGAGCATCGTCTCCTCCCGGTGCAGCCCCCTGGCGCACACAGATACCGACTCCGATACCGATAAACAGGGCTCCGACAACCGCTGCCACCAAAGGCATCTCATACAGCTGTGGCCAGAATTGCGGGTATTGTTCACAGATCCAATAGGTGCTGCAAAATCCCACGGTGGACAAAAATGAACATACGATGAATCCGCCACCCAGCACACGCCAACCGATCAGATAACAGACCATGTTTAAAAGTGCACCTGACACTGCCGGCGAAATTTCGAACCAACGCTCCAGCAGCAAAGTCAATCCCAAAACGCCGCCCTCGGTCACTCCCGAACATGCATGAACATGATACAGTCCAAACGCCTGGATCGCACTGCCGATCCAGATCAGCACACCGGACCGAACACTTAACGAATTCCTCATAATGCAACCACCAAGGCCTGATGTGGTTTCAAAGTAAGCATCCCTTCTGACAATTCAAAGTCCTCGCAGTTGTTCAGCAATACCTTTGCCTTCGCTGTCATTTCTGAAACCTCTACAGTTCGGCTGATGCAGTCAAAGTTTCCGATCACAAACAGATCCCGGCCCTCTCCTCGACGAAAATATGCCATAATATCATGCTCCTCTGTCATGATCGGTTCTGTTTTACCGTATACGATGGTCTCTGCATACTGCGGATTTTTTCGAAGTGCGATCATTTTTTTATAATAAGATAATACACTGTCTGCACGAGTCACCTGCTCCGCAGCATTGATCTTTTTATACGTTTCATTGACCACCAGCCAAGGCGTTCCGTTGGTGAAACCCGCCTGCGCAGAGTCATCCCACTGGAACGGAGTTCTGGCATTGTCACGGCTGTAATGGCTCACGATTTCCAATGCCCTCTCTTCACTGCAGCCTGCTTCCAGGCATCTCTGATATTCCCCGTGTGTGCTGCAGTCATCAATCTCTTCAATCGTCCAGTCGCCTTTATTTTCCATTCCGAGTTCCTGGCCCTGATAAATAAACGGAAGACCTTTCTGCATAAAATACATGGTTGCCAACAGTTTCTTTCCGGTCTCATGCTGGGCATGCTTCGGAAGATAATGGCTGACGCCACGCGGTTCATCGTGATTTTCTATGATGTTGGCCAGGTAACCGCACGCTTCTCCCTGGGCCTGACTTTCAAAACAGCAGCGCTTATAATCATCCGGACTCGGAATGCGGCTGTCCAGCCAGCCAAGTATGGATTTTCCTTCCAATGTCTGGCGGAAATCAAACATCGAAGAGAAATAGCCGTTTTCTCCAATGTAATCTGCCATTTCGTCATCACTGACATTGAACACCTCTCCGATGGTAAATGCATCGTGCGATGCGAAGGTGCGGTCACGAAGTTCTCCCAAAAATTCTCCAATCCCGCTTGCATGTTTCAGTACCTGGTCCATACTGCTGCGTCCGTCGTCACGGTCCGCCGGATAACTTGTGAACGGAAGCGGCTTTTTGATATTTACAATGGCATCCACGCGGAATCCCGCCAGGCCTTTGTCCAACCACCAATTCACCATATTATAAATCTCTTCTCGCACTTTGGGATTTTCCCAATTCAGATCCGGCTGCTTTTTATGGAACACATGCAGGTAACATTTGTCAGTTCCCGGGATCGGCTCCCACACATCTCCGCCAAAATATCCGCTCCAGTTGGTCGGAAGTGCACCGTCTTTCATATCTTCGATATAAAAATATTTTCCATACTCTCCGTCCGGATCCTCCAGAGCTTTCCGGAACCATTCATGTTCGTCCGAACAGTGATTGACCACCAGATCCATCAGTACTGCGATACCGCGTTTTTTCGTTTCTTCCAACAAACGGTCCATATCTTCCATAGTACCGAACTTTGGATCGATCCCGTAATAGTCTGCGATATCATATCCCTGGTCTGCACATGGTGAAACATAAACCGGAGAAATCCATAAGATCTCGATGCCCAACTCTTGCAAATAATCTAATTTCTCAATGATACCCGGAAGATCTCCGATCCCGTCCCCATTGGAATCATAAAAACTCTTTGGGTATATTTGATAAGCGGTCTTTCCGTGCCACCATTTCTTTTCCATTGTTCTGTCTCCTTTGCCCCAGCTGTCTTTTTACTTAAAACTGTTATATCACATTTTTCCGTCGAAAACAACGAACAACAAACGCCGAAGCAATGCCCCGGCGTTTCTAAGTATTTATTCCTCCCCCAGATCTTTATTTAAAGGATAGCGGCCGAAAATTCTTGCTGCATCCATCAATGCCAACATATTTTCCTTCGGTGTATGCATCGGCATCTGGCATCCGGAAGTCAAAACAAATCCACACTTGGAATCGTGCGCTTTCTTGATGCAGTCACGGGCAGAACGCAGAACATCCTGCGGAGTTCCGAGGCGCATGACTTCCACCGGAGGCACATTTCCCTGGATACACATATGGCTGCCCAGAACCGCTTTCGCTTCTGTCAGATCTTCCACATTATCCAAACCGAAGGTTCCGATTCCGGTATCATTTAAGCTCTCCCACAGTGCACGGCTGGTTCCGCAAATGTGTAATCCACAACCGCCTCCTTGTTTTTTGATGAAATCCACGTTTTTCTGAAAATATGGCAGTGAAAACTCCTGATACTGGTGCAAGCTGATCAAAGCCGTTGAGCTGACAGGATCCGCAAATCCGATGCCAACGCCCAGATCCAGCAGGCGCTGAATATAGCGGTTGTTGTTTTCCACGATCACTTCCATCAGCTGCTTGATCTTCTCCGGTTTCTTGATCATGCCCATCATCAGATATTCGGTTCCCAGAACCATGGCAGCAACCGTAAACGGACCTGTCACAGTACCGCTGATCGACACCTTATCCCCCAGTTTCTTCTTTACCATACGGAGACCTTCCAGAATGATCGGAAGACGTCCGTCTTTCTCTACATCAACTAATTTTGCGTTGTCAATGTCTCTCAGTGTCAAAGCCGGCTTCTTTAACTGAGCAATGTTATCGTCAAAATAACGGATTTCGGATCCCATTGCCTCTGCCATTCCGCGCAGAGTTGTAGAAAGTCCGGCTCCGTCAGAGCGGAAGTTTTCAAATAAATACTCTTCCAGCTGACACATTTTCTCTGCAGAATGATAATAATCTTTGATGGAAAACCCCAGAAGCGGAGCCATCGTTTCTCCGGTATCCAGGCAGCACGGGATACGGTCGATCTCCTTTCCCTGGTCAAACAGGCGCATACGCTCGATCGGAGTCAGTTCATCCTTCGGAACTTCCAGTCCATTCAGATATTTCTCGATCATAATTATACCCCCTTCAGTTCCTTCATTTTCTTCACACAGGCTGCAGCATCTACCGTGTACGCATCAGCACCGATCTCATCTGCAAATTTCTGAGATACCGGACCGCCGCCAATCAGGACTTTGTATTTGTCACGGATGTTTTTCTCATTTAACTTCTCAATGACTGTACGCATGCCCGGCATAGTAGTTGTCATCAATGTAGACATGCAGATAAAATCACATTCTTTTTCCTCCGCAACAGTCACAAACTCATCCAGCGGAACATCTCTTCCCAGATCGTAAACTTCAAATCCACCGGACTCTGACATGATCTTCACCAAGTTCTTTCCGATGTCGTGGGTATCGCCTTCCACAACACCGATCACCACCTTTACACGTTTGCTGCTCTCTTCTTGTTTGATGTGCGGTTTCAGCACATCAATTCCCACATTCAGAGCATAAGAAGCAGTCAAGACTTCCGGAAGAAAATATTCACCATCTTCGTACAAAACACTGACACGGTCCATACCGTCGATCAGACCCTTGTTGATCGTCTCCGTCGGATCAATGCCCATTTCCAGAGACTTTTCGCAAAGTTCCTCTACGATATCCTCTTCCATTTCCACTACATTATCACTAATCTCTTTGAATAATAATTCCTTCTCCATCGTCCCATCCTCCAAACACTACTTTACCGGAAACCGCATGGATTCTGCAAACACACGCTCATAATCCGTCGTTTCCGCAAGTTCAAAATACTCTATTTTTTCAGCCAGCAGTTCCATTTCCTGTCTGACCTTTTTCGACATCAATGCCATATAAGCTCCGGTTTTTGAGGAATTTCCCACGTATACCAGCTTCTCTTTTACCTGCTCCGGTAAAATTCCGACGCCAACCAGAGACTCTGCCGGTAAATGAGCGCCAAACTGGCCTGCGATCAGAACCTTGTCCAATTCCCTCATAGAAATTTCCGCTTTTTTCAACAGCGCAGTAAAGCCGGAAAGGATCGCACCTTTCGCCAGCTGAACCTGACGAATATCATCCTGCGTCACGATGATTTCCTGATCCCGACACAATACAGCCTCACGCTGTTTAGAAACTGCTCTTAATACGCTTCTCTTCCAATCATCTTCTTTTAACGAATCCGGTTGAATCAATGCACCTGTTTTCTTTAAAAATCCCTTTTGGATCAATTCGCGGACCACTGCCAGGATGCCGCTGCCGCACAAGCCGACCGGCTCCAGATCTCCAATGGTTTTTACCTGTACTCCTTCTTCCGAGATCACCACATCCTCAATGGCGCCTTCTGCAGCACGCATTCCGCAGCTGATGTTCATGCCCTCCAGCGCCGGGCCAGCTGCACAAGAACAGCTGAGCAATTTTCCTTTGCTGGCCAGAACGATCTCTCCATTGGTTCCAATATCGATAAACAAGACATTGCCCGCTTCCTTTTCCAATTCGCAAACATACGCTCCTGCTACGATATCCGCTCCAATATACGAAGATACTTGCGGCAGACAGTACAATTTCGTTTCTTCCCCGGCACGCAAACCGATCGCAGAAGCCAGACACTCCTGCGCTTCCCTGAACACCGGCGCATACGGAGCTCTTCCGATGGATCTGGCATCCACGCCAAGCAGCATATGAGTCATAGTACAGTTAGCAGCCACAACAATCTCTTTGATCTGATTTCTGAGCGACTCATCCGCTCCCACCAGTTCCTCCAGCATCTCATTCATCGAATCTACAATCGTCTTCTGCAGTTCCTGAATGCCCGCCTCTCCGTGGTTATATTCGTAAGTAATCCTGGTCAATACATCCAGACCAAACTGCTTCTGTGCATTGATCCGTGATGCGTTTGCGATTTCCTCTCCTGTCTGCAGATCGATCAGCGCCATAACAACCGTAGTAGTTCCGATATCAACTGCAATGCCATACCCGTTCTCATAATTAGCAAACTCGAACTCCGGCATATAGCCTTTCGTCAATACCCGGTGCTTTCTCTCTTTCTGTAACAGTTCGATCGTTAGCTCCTCACGAACCTGGGTCATACATGAGAGACAGATCCCTGCTCCGTCAATTCGAACCTTACACTTTCCACAGACACCAGTTCCATTACACGGATTATCCACAAAAATACCATGTGCTAACAAAACACGAAGCAGATTATCTCCGTCATTACAGCAAATCTTCTGACCTGTATTCTGAATCGTGATCACAGCCATTTTACCGCCTCCAGTATTGCCTGTACATTTTTTAACGGAGATTTCATACCCAAACCACAAGCCGGAGATAAGATCGAGGAACCGTTTTCCGCACAGTACTTCGTCAGACTTGCCACCTTCTCCGGGCTTCCGAATTCCAGCGCGTAAGTGCTGACATTTCCCATCAGCACACGACCAGGAAGATTTGCTTTCGCCTCCTGCATCGGAACCATGGAGTCAAAGCTCAATACATGGCTCTTGATCTCTGCTGCCTGTTTGTATACAGGATTCATCTGACCACAGATGTGAACAATGGTTCCGACACCTTCTGCTCGAAATTCTTCGATCATTTGATTCAGATATTTCACTGCAAATTCTTCAAAATATTTCGGACCCAGGATCTCTCCTGTTCCGCTTGGATCTGAGATAGCGATCACATCGGCACCTGCACGGATCTGTGCCATACCAAACTCGATTAGACAATCCGTCACATACTGTAAAAATGCATGGGCATCTGTATTCTTTTTACGAAGCTCCCGATAAAATATCATAGGTTCCATCAGAGAACCGGCAGTACTGATCGGTCCGGTCAGATTTCCTACAACCGGAACTTTCCCCTGCAGTTCCTCTTTCAGCATACGGATCGCCTCCACAACCGTCGGGATCCTGCCCGGTTTCTGCATCACTGTTAATTTCTCATATTCGCTGACTGATTCCATCACATATCCTATCACTCGCGGCTCGATCACGTTAGATCCCATATCCACCGGAGCTCCCATCGACTCCGCTTCCACGGTCATGCAAAATGGAACTCCGACGTTCTCAAAACAGCCATGGTCATAGACTGCCTTCGCCAGATCTGCCATTTTGCGCGCATCCGAATGCGCCTCAGGAAGCCACACCCCGGCCACTTGCATCAGTTCCGCCGTCACCATATTCATCATTCCACCCGGGCAAATACATGCCGGACGGTCTGCCTGCTTTCCGTCCATGATCAATTTCAGACGTTCCTTTGGTCCCATCACGAACCTCCTATCTCAATACCAGTTCTTTTAATATCCGATTTTCCAGTCGATGTCCCACATGCTTCACGCAGTCCTGTCCAACAAACCGGATTTTTCCTTTTAAATGCTCCACTGCTGCGGAATACTCCATCGCTTCTTCCAACTGCCAGTCCCTCCACCGGGCAAGTTCTGTCCCAATCAGCGCAAACGCTGTCTTCGGACATAAATATATCGGAATCTTTTTATCTAACATCTCATCTGCCTGTTTCAGAAATTCCATCGTAAATCCACGAGCGATTTTCTCCGCGATCTTCGGTCCAACAAGATTCACACCTCCGGACGGATCTGCATAGCTGATCGCATCAACTTCGGCAGCTTCCGCCAGCTTCATCACAGCCAAGACATCTGATCCTAACTTTTCGAATGTCTGAATTACCAGTTCCGGTGTCTTTCGAAGTGCGCGAAACAATACTTCCGATTCCATTAATCCATTTAAGATCGTCATTGGCCCGGATACCAGAAAAACCACCGACTCTCCCATCTCTTTCAAAGTTTTGCAAGCTTCCATGGTTTCTCTTAATCTATCAGTTTTATGATCGTTTAACAAGATTGACGGTAGCTCCAGCACATCTTCCAAAGAACTGCAGACCGCTCGCTCTACCCTCGGACCAGTCAGACCATCTCCCAACTTGATTTTCCCGCCAAGAGCCTCTGCCTCCAATGTATGACAAAACGGCAGATAACAAATCCCGGCTCTTTCATGTTCTTTTACTGCCAGAGCCAGCTTCCTCATCATATCTGCTTCTTTATATGCCTGCGGAAACAAGATCCCATACTCCTCTCCGGCCCAGGTTCCAAATCCATTGGCATTGTCATATCCACATTTAAAATCAGCGATTCGTTCCATTGATCCCTCTCAGTCCTGATTATTTTTTGAACTCTCATCTTCAAACATATTTATAGTAATGATAGCATTCTGCCACTTTGTCAGTCTAATAGATAAAACCTTTATGTTCAGAGGTATATATTCGTTTTTTTGATACAAAAAAATACAGCCTGGGAAACCGATTTCCTAAGCTGCATTTTTCTGTTTTTTATTTACTGAAATAAATCTCAATTCCAAGCATCAGTCCATCTGCAAGCTTCTCCAATGCTTCCGTTGTATGCGCAGACGCCTTATCTCCAAGTTCAATATCGACACTCGGGATCGTAGAGTACGATGTCTGCGTCAGATCCATCTCCATTGCACCGGAAGAAAAAATCTTGCTTCCTCCCGCACGAAGTCCCTCGATCAGACTATCGCCCAGACGATGATGAGATTCCCAATTAGATTTTACCGGCTCCATAGAACGGTAAGAATCGTTGCGAGGAACGCTCATATAAAAGCATCCCTTGTCGCTGGTGGTAGAATCCCAGTGGAGCGCCAAATGACAGTCTGCCAGATTATTGGCAAGTACCGTTCTCGCAATATTATCCAGCTGCACATCATCGGTTTCACGGATCATCAGCACATCATATCCGGCTGCCAGCAATTTATCTCTGAGCATCTTCGCCATTTTCAACGTGACCGTACTCTCCGCCGTTCCGTCGTTAAATGTCATTCCGGATGAAACAGCAACTGCCGTCGTTGCCCCTGCCGCAGTTGTTCCACTTGTCACTTTCGGAGAACCGTCCGGATGACAGAGCGTTTTCACAGAACTTCCACCTTTTGTTCCATGTCCTGCATTGACGCAAACGGTCTTTTCTTTTCGATCTTGAGAATTGCTCTGGTAAAGGATTGCACTTCCACTGTTGATCTTCGAATTGCCCGCATACAAATACTCCGGTTTCATCTCCACCACACACGAAACACTTGCATACGATGTATTCGTCAGCAGCTCTTCTTTCTGAGGGATCTGCTGGCCGGAAATAGATTGTACCGTCTGCAGGTATCTGGAGGCCACAAAGCCGGAGCCCCCATCTATCGTTACCTTGCTCCATTCT
Source organism: Lachnospiraceae bacterium (assembly GCA_017556515.1). Taxonomy (GTDB): domain Bacteria; phylum Bacillota; class Clostridia; order Lachnospirales; family Lachnospiraceae; genus Pilosibacter. The sequence goes on along the minus strand of JAFYOD010000283.1, from coordinate 2,244 downwards.
CCAAGATTTTCGGAACGTTCCAACACAGTTCCTCTCGGCAATGTGCAGATCACTTCCGCGCTCATACTTGCCTGTTTTCTAAAATTCAGATTACTTGCATTTACCTTAACTGTATCTGCCAGCACTGTCATACTGCTTCCAAACAGCGAGATCATTCCCAATGTTAATACGATTTTGGTTAAACGATTAAACTTCAACTTGCCTCATCTCCTTTATAGTTCAAATATATCATATCTTTATTTCAAAGGACAGAGGCAAAACCCACGCATTCCCAAGTCTCTTTCTTGTTTTTTCACTTGCCAAATGGGAGTCCCTTCATTATAGTAGTTCTTGTATATCTTTTTCAATCCAGAAAGTGAGGAACAACCTTTGAAGATAAAAAAACATACGCAGGCATCCGCTCCGGTAAACAACACCAATCGTCCGAGCCGATTGAAAGAAATCCTTACCGGCAGCATTCCGACTCTGATCGTCTGGAACTTTTTATTTATACTGACTTGTGTTCCGATCCTAACCATCGGTCCTTCCATGGCAGCTATGAGTTTTTGTATGAACGCTCTCGTGAAAAATGATCAAGTGAAGATGAATCCTGCAAAATTCTATTTAGATGCATTCCGTACAAGTTTTGGAAAAGCACTTCCGGTGGGCATTTATTTCTTATTTATCACCTTACTGTTCGGTGCAGGATTTTTTGTCTATTCCTACTTAAGCCCGGAAAACACCGTATACGTGTCCATGTCTTCCCTGTCCATGGTTATCTTATCTTTCTTTTGGGGTGTGATGATGCATATGTACCCTCTGATGTTTGATTTTGAGAAAACCGACTGGGATGGTCAAAAAGTATTCATGAGAACGATCAAATTGACCGAACTGATCAGTGAGTCCGGACGTACTGCCGCAGCCTGCTGGAAACAGACTGCTCTTGCGCTGGTATTCGTGGTTGTATTCTTTGGCATCTTGTTGATCTTCATGCCTCTTACACTTCCTGTGCTGGCATTGATCGGATACTCTGCAATCGCATTGGCAGCAGCGATGGCACATACAGAGATTCCGTATTAGGTGTGGATTTACTCTTCCATCACCCAGCGTTTATCTTCTGGGCACTTCACGATCTCCTTACGACTGAGATACTCATCCAACACATCCATCGCATTGGTGGAGACCACCTTATATGGAGCATTTTCCACTGCTTCCTCCTCGCTCAACCCAAAGAAATCACTCATGTTTTTGAAATGAAATCCTTGCAGGCCGATTCGAAACAGTTTATCATCGGCAATCGGAACGCCATCAAATCGAACTTCTTTTACACGTCTTTCACTCCTGGAGCAGATAACCTGCAAGCCATGGGACATCTGATATGTCTCCATACGTTCACCGTCAAAGAACTCCTCGCGGAACAGATGGCTGATCATTCGCTTCAACTGAGCACCTGTTACTGTGACACGGAAGATCTCGTCCTGGAAAGGAAACATCTGAATCAGTTCCTGATACTGAACAATCGGACCAAGTGATTTTGTACGGAAGCTTCCGGATGCCATGAACATGATATCCAGGCCCAGATTATCGCAAAGAATATCCGAAAACAGCTTGCCGATCTCAGATTCTTCTCCACGACCTCCATTGGTGTAGGCACGCGTGAATCTAGTCACATAGCGACCGTATTTTTCATCCGTTTCCTTTTTGTATTTCAAGATCACTTCTTCCAGATCGAGATCACGCGGGCAACGAGTCTCGTCAATCGGGATCAGTTCCCAGGTATAACTATCGATGGTATTTGTTTTTGTATCAATCATCAGATCAAATCGACCGACCTGTCCGGTTCCTGTTGCCGCCTGCACGATCGGAATCCCTGCAACAACACAAGGCTCCTCTAAAAGCGTATGGCTGTGACCACCAATGATCAAATCCACATTCCATCTCGGATCCAGCAACTCCGCCAGTCGTTTATCTTCATCAAATCCAATGTGTGTCAACAGCACGGTACAATCGATATCTTCTGTCTGATATGCATTGCAGATCTTTCCTACTTCTGCGGCAGCTTCACGCACATCTACGATGGAGCCGATCAGCTTTTCCTGTCTTGCCTGAGCAAGCACCTCTTCAGTCAGAACTCCGATAAACAAGATTTTCATACCGCCTATTTTCAAGATCACATGACTATTAAATAGACGGATGTGATTGGTTGTCAGATAAAGATTGGCATTGATGATCGGAAAACGAGCACATTTCTCGATAAAAAGAAGG
>JAFYOD010000282.1 GCA_017556515.1 Lachnospiraceae bacterium | reverse complement strand
TGATCCGTATTGTTGAGAATCTGCTTTCTGTTACCAGGATTGGAGACGGTTCGGACAGTGCCAAGATCGATAAAGTGGAAGAGATGATCGAGGAGATCATCGGAAGTGCTGTTCTGAAATTTAAAAAGAGATTCCCTGAAATGGAAGTTATGGTAAGTCTTCCGGATGAGCCGGTACTGGTGCCGATGGATGGTATTCTGATCGAACAGGTTTTGGTCAATCTATTGGAAAATGCAGTTCTTCACGGAAAAACGACTTCCAAGATCCGAATCTGTGTGAGTGAGGATGAAGAACAGATATCGGTGGCTGTTGAGGATAACGGACAGGGAATCCGAGATGGACTGATCCCACAGATTTTTAGCGGAAACATGCAGTCTGAGGAGGGAAAGGTAAGCGATGCCAAAAGAAACATGGGTATTGGCCTTTCTGTATGTAAAACGATCATAAACGCACATAAAGGCAATATGAAAGCCGAAAACACAGAAAACAGCGGTGCCAGATTTACCTTCTGGCTGCCGAGATGATCAGGAGGAACCATGGAGATCAGAGACAGAGTATTAGTTGTTGAAGATGATAAAAGGATCAATAGCTTTTATAAGACCGTACTGGAAGCAAACAATTATGATGTATTAATGGCACAGACCGGTACAGAAGCTTACAGTTTGATCACCTCTCAGTGTCCGGATGTAGTAATCTTGGACCTGGGTCTGCCGGATATGGATGGTATGAAGATCTTAAAAAGTGTCAGAGAATGGTCCAGCATGCCTGTGATCGTAGTTTCTGCAAGATCTCATGAAAAAGATAAAGTTGCAGCATTGGATATGGGGGCCGATGATTACATTACAAAACCATTCGGTACTTCTGAACTCCTTGCAAGGATCCGTACAGCCATTCGCCATACGAGAAATACACTGGTTTCTTCAACAGGTGCGCCGGTGGGAACATTTGTTTCGGGAGCACTGACCATTGATTATGATAAACACAGAGTTTTCGTGGATGGAAAAGATGCAGGTCTGACACAGAACGAATACAAGATCGTAAGCCTGCTGGGCAAATTTGCAGGAAAAGTTATGACGTATGATTACATTATCAAAGAAATCTGGGGACCGAACATGAAAAATGATAACCGTATTCTTCGTGTTAACATGGCCAATATCCGCAGAAAGATCGAGAAGAATCCTGCAGAACCGGAGTATATCTTCACAGAAGTCGGTGTGGGTTACCGAATTGTAGAACCGGATTAATTGCATATAGTGAAATGGGAACGCCGTCCGATGGATGCAAGATTCGGACGGCGTTTTTCTGTCTATTTAGCTTGAAGTTTTTGTACGAGCATATCCAGAGATCGGAAGGTATATCCCATTTCCTTCCATTTGGTCAGCAGTTCATCCAGAATCGCAGCATTGGTCGATGAAGTACTGTGAAGGAGGATCACAGCACCCGGATGAATACGTCCAAGCAGCTTATCAAATGCTTCTTGTTTGGAGGGCTGTTTATCCTGATACCAGTCTACATAAGCCAGGCTCCAGAAAAACGTGGTATAGCCAAGATCCTTTGCCATTTGTAGATTCTGCTCACTGTATTTACCCTGTGGAGGCCGGTAGTATTTAGGCATCGTGAGTCCGGTAATTTCAGTATATTTTGATTCTAAGTCGGTTAGTTCTTTTTGAAAAGCATCCTTTGATGAGATCTTGGACATATCCGGATGGTGGTATGTATGGTTGCCGATAAAGTGTCCCTCATCAACCATCCGTTTTACCAGTTCCGGACTGGTTTCCAAATAATTGCCGACAACAAAAAAGGTTGCAGGAACCTGATGTTTTTTGAGTGCATCCAGGATCTTGGCTGTATTTCCATTCTCGTATCCGGCATCAAAGGTTAGATAAAGAACTTTTTCATCCGTCATTTCCGCATAACATGCGTTGTATTTGGCCAATTGGTCGGCGGTAGCATTTGCAATGGGAGGAGCGCCTTCTGTTTGGAAACTCAGACCCCAGTTCCCATTCGCAGAGGCTTGCACTGCCTCTTGCGGATGATTTTTTAGCACAATGGCGGCGGCCAGCATTCCGATGGCGAAGGAGAACGGAAGCAATAATAAAAGGCATCCTGCCTGTTTCCAATTTTTCAATAAGTTCATGTATGACTCCATTTAGTTTTTATTTAACATATGGAAGAACGCAGACTGGCATGCAGGAAACAGGCTGGAATATGATCGGAAAGTATGATAAGATAAGCTTTGTTGATAGAAAGGAGAGAGGATCAAATGAATGGACGTGTTCAAAGAATCCTGATCCCGTTTTTTTATTGTCTGGCAGTTGCCTGCCTGGTAGAGATCCCTCTGGCACAGACAGACATGTTTGGTGAAGATGTAATTTTGTGGGATACCCTATTCCGGACCATTCTTGCAATGCCGGGATTATGGTATTTTTATCGTGAGGATCAGCAACTTCGTGTAGAAGTGAAATGGGATTTTACGGTCATGGCAAAGCTGGCAGCAGTCGGAGCGATTGCTTCTATTGTATTTCGTATTTTATTTGAATTTATTGGAATGCCGGGATACGAAAGTGTGGAACAGAATCTATTAAGTGGTAATCCGATGTTACAGATCATTGTATTGCTCGCAGCATCCCCAATGCTGGAGGAATTCTTTTTTCGAGGAGTTTTGTATGGACGCTTAAAAGAAGTGGTTTCTGTAAATCATGCAATATGGATCAGTGCTCTGGGATTTGGACTTTATCATGCCAATCTCAGTCAGGGAATCTATGGATTTTTGATGGGGCTGTTTTTGGCCTGGACCATGGAAAAATTTCAAACAGTGAAGGCGCCGATCGCAGTTCATATTGCATCGAATCTGGCGGCGATGTGCATGGAATGGATTTAAAACATTGGGAAAATTTGTTTAAAACGTTGAAAAATGGTTATTTTCTTGACAAATAAAGGCTTAGGCTTTATAATTCCATAAGCC
>JAFYOD010000281.1 GCA_017556515.1 Lachnospiraceae bacterium | reverse complement strand
CATGGATCCCACTTCTCCAGCAGATCAACGTATACGGCATGAATAAGGGTCTCGAAGGTGTTGTATGGTATCAGCGCGGCGGCGGCTACTATACAAACGCATACGTAGTAGAAGACTAATTCTTAGTTTGGTATACTATTGAAATTAACTGAATAATCAGTTTCAAGCCGGGTGCCTAGTGCACCCGGCTTTTTCATGCTCAGAATGCACATAGAAAAACTCAATAAAGTTTAGTGGTTTATATTACGTACACCAATAAATTTGTTGAAATGTACTGAAAAAATATTGAAATGTTAAGATGATGTTCACAAAGAGGAAAAATGAAAATGTGCGATGTGCATAATTTTGATGGATATGCATAAAAATATTATTGCAAATACTATAAAAACATATTGACATTTCATAAAACTCGTAATATAATCTTAACAAATGATAGGACTCGCAAAACTATCGAAAAAAATTTTTAGAGAGGTAAAAAAGTATGAAGAGATTTATCGCTTTGTCACTCGCACTCGTAATGATGCTTGCTATGTTTGCTGGTTGTTCTTCCAAGGAAACAACAACTACAACAGCTGCAGCAGGCGGTGAAGCAACAACAGCTGCTTCCGGCACACCTTCTACAGAAGGTAAGAACGTACGTACAGACCTGGTAATGTGCCAGATGGCTGACGTCGTAACACTCGACCCACCAGAATCCACAGACTCCTACTCCAACACAATCATCAACCTTGTCTTCGATACACTTATCGATATGGACGAAAACTCCCAGTTCATTCCTGGTCTCGCAGAATCCTGGGAAGTAAGTGAAGATGGTAAGACAATCGTGTTCCAGATCCGTGAAAACGTTAAGTTCCACAACGGCGAAACACTCACACCATCCGACGTTAAGTTCTCCCTTGACCGTGCAAAGTACGAAATCGCTCAGTCCAAGGCAATGCTTGAATCCGTTGAAGAAATCCTTTGTGATGACGAAGCAATGACAGTTACACTCAAGATGGTTGAACCATCTGCTGCTATCCTCGTTAACCTCACAGAAGGTGCAATGCATATCCAGAACCAGAAGTTCGTTGAAGAACATCCAGACGATATCAACCAGCACGCTTGCGGCACAGGCCCAATGATGCTCGAAGAATGGCACATCAACGACTACGTAATGCTTAAGCGCTTTGATGAACACTGGGCAGGCACACCTGTTACAACATCCATCAAGGTTCGCGTTATCCCAGAACCAACATCCCGTACAATCGCTCTCGAAGCTGGTGAAATCGACTGGCTCGCAGGTGTTAACTCCATCGACATCGCTCGAGTAACAGAAAACGAAGACCTCGTAACACGTGAAGTTCCAGGTTCCTCTATCGTTTACATCTCCTTCAACCACAACAAGGCTCCATTCGACAACAAGCTCGTTCGTCAGGCTCTCCACCATGCAGCTGACAAGGAATCCATGATCCAGGTTGTTTACGAAGGTTATGCTCTCCCAGGCGAATCCCCATTCCCTAACATTATGCCTTTCTGGAAGTCCAATCCATATGAATACAACCTCGAAACAGCAAAGGCTCTCCTCGCTGAAGCAGGTTACCCAGATGGTCTTGGCAGAACAATCGAACTCGGCGTATCTTCCGACGAACGTAACAGAATGGCTCAGATTTTCCAGGCTGACTGTGCAAAGATCGGCGTAGATATCAAGATCGAACTCATGGAATTCGGCGCACTCATGGAACACTGTGATGGTAATCAGGACCTCATCATGCTCGGCTGGGGCCATGCTACTAACCAGGACAGAACAATGAGAATGAACTTCCACTCCTCCACAATCGGCCCTAACGGTAACCGTTCTTGGCTCAACAACCCTGAAATCGATGCTCTCATCGACGCAGGTGCAGTTGAAATGGATCAGGAAAAGCGCGAAAAGATCTATCACGAACTTCAGGACGTTATCGCAGAAGAAGTTCCATGGATCCCACTTCTCCAGCAGATCACAGTATACGGCATGAATAAGGGTCTCGAAGGTATCACATGGTACAACCGTGGCGGCGGTTACTATGCAAATGGTTACGTTGTAGAAGACTAATTCTTGGTATACCATTAAACAATAACTGAATAATCAGTCTGAAACCGGGTGCCTCGTGCACCCGGTTTTTCATGCTTACATATATTATATATGTATAGACAAGCTGTGCTGCCGTTTTTGGATGGGTGTGGGAATTATACTCACCTGTG
>JAFYOD010000280.1 GCA_017556515.1 Lachnospiraceae bacterium | reverse complement strand
TTCAAAACGCTTCCATACTTCGGTATCAACAAATTGCTGCCGTTTTTAAAACCGTATCGCGGGATCATTGTCTGGATGATCTCTCTCGGCTTTGCCGGTGGTCTGGTGGACATTATCCTTCCATTGTTCCAGGAATATGCCATTGACCATTTTATTGCCATGCAGACTTTGGATACTATGAAAACATTCGTCTGGGTATACTTAGGAGTGCTGGCATTTCAGGTTATTGCGAACGGTATTTCTGCGTATCAGGCCTGTCAGATCGAAATGTATGTGGGCCGTGACATGAAACGTGAGAGTTTCAATCATCTGCAGACACTGGCATTTTCCTATTTTAATCAGAACAGTGTCGGCTATATTCATGCCAGAGTTATGAGCGATACCAACCGCATCGGTGCTCTTGTTTCTTGGAGCCTGATGAACGGTGTCTGGTATATTTCGTATATTATCGGCGCGATCTTTGTGATGTTAAAGACCAATGTCAGACTGGCTTTTTGGGTGCTTCTTATCGTACCTGTGATCGCAGTGGTGGCACAGATGTTCCAGTTGAAACTGGTAACATTAAATCATAAGATCCGTGAAGTCAACTCTCAGATCACAAGTAATTTCAATGAAGGAATTACAGGAGCGAAAACAACAAAGACGCTGGTGATCGAAAAGAAAATGGAAGAAAATTTCAACCGTACCACAGATGAGATGGAGCTTCGCTCCGTTCACGCAACTCATTATCGTGCATTGTTTGCATCGATGATCTCGTTTGCATCATCCGTTGCGTTAGCATTGGTACTCTGGCAGGGCGGCCGCATTACTATGGATGGGATCATGGAGATCGGAACTCTTTCTGTATTCATGTCCTATGCTCTTGGTATGATGGAGCCGATTCAGTGGATCGTGCGTTCTATTTCAGACTTGATCACCGTGCAGGTAAACGTGGAGAGATTTTCAACTTTGATGGAAACACAGTCGGATGTGAGGGATTCCAAAGAGGTAGAAGCAATATATGGAGATTCTTTTGAACCGAAGCGTGAAAACTGGGAACCGCTGCACGGAGATATTACCTTCGAGGATGTTTCTTTTAAATATCCGGATGGAGACGAGTATGTTTTAGAACATTTCAGCCTGCATATTCCGCAGGGAACCAACGTGGCTATCGTAGGTGAGACCGGAGCCGGAAAATCCACACTGGTGAATCTGGTCTGCCGTTTCTTTGAACCGACCTCAGGAAGGGTATTGATCGACGGACGTGATGCAAGAGAGCGTTCCCAGCTCTGGCTGCACAGCAATATTGGTTATGTACTTCAGACTCCGCATCTGTTTTCCGGCAGTGTATTAGAAAATCTTCGTTATGGAAATCCGAATGCGACCATGGAACAGATTGAAGAAGCTGTTAAGAGTGTTTCTGCGGATGAAGTGATCGCAAGAATGGAACATGGCTACGAAAGTAATGTGGGAGAGGGGGGAGATCTTCTTTCCACGGGAGAAAAACAGTTATTATCCTTTGCAAGAGCGATCCTGGCAGATCCGAGGATCTTTGTACTGGATGAGGCAACTTCTTCCATTGATACCGTGACGGAGAAAAAAATCCAGGATGCGACAGACCGTTTGATGAAAGGACGTACCTCTTTTGTGATCGCCCACCGTCTTTCTACCATTCGCCAGGCAGATATTATCCTGGTGATTCGAAACGGAAAGATCATCGAGCAGGGATCTCACAAAGAACTGATCGCAAAGCACGGAGAGTATTATAATCTGTATACGAAGCAATATCAGGAAGAACGGATCAATCAGGCAATGCAGACGGCATTTGAGGGATAGACTACAAAATGAGTTAAAAAAACGCAAGTTTGACTCTAGGAATTGCCGGTACAATTTGGTATAATAAAGAAATAACGTGCAGAAGGGGGGCCGATTAGTGTCTACGGAAAGATTTGAAAGAATTTATAG
>JAFYOD010000279.1 GCA_017556515.1 Lachnospiraceae bacterium | reverse complement strand
GGGCTGTTGTGACGACCGTATCGAGTAAGCCAGCCATCGATAAACATTGCCACCTGACGGATATCTGCATCAGAACCGTAAAACTGTTCTTTTGCCTTTTCATCAAACAGTCGGCCAAGACCGGTTCCAACCATATCTACTACAACGATATCGCAGATATCGAGCAGGCAGTTCGGATTGTCTTCCAGTTCGAACGGTGGAACAGTCGGAAGGTTGATCTCATCGTCCAGTTTTACTCTTCTCGGTCCTACCAGACCAAGGTGAAGCCAAAGACTTGCAGAACCCGGACCGCCATTATAAGCAAACATGACCGGCCTCTTCGCTGCATCTTCTACATCAGAACGAAAATATGCATAGGAATAGATAGTAGCAACTGCCTTACCCTCTTCATCATAAAAGAAATTATCTTCACATACAGAATGATACGGAATCTCCTTCCCATTCAAATGTAATACGTGGTCCGATTCAAATTTTGTTTTCTGCCAGTTTTCTTCAAAATGTACGTTCATAGAAACACCTCTTATTTTCTGTCTCTTTTATCTTCACGGAAACTCTTCAGAACCAGATTGGCAGGATACTGGTAAGCGTATGTACAGCTTCTCATCAGTTCCTCCTCCTGTGCATTTCTGCAGACGCTCAAGATCATCTCTTCCTCTTCCGGAAGCAGATAGGCCTCTCCGTTTCCATCTCGGTCTTTAATTTCCTTATAAATTCGAAATTTTTTATAATAATCCGGATTCTGAACACTTTTCATCTTAACAGGTTCCGGAACGATCTTTACTTTATATGTCTCGGAAATTCTGGCCATAATATTGTGGATCTTCTCACAATTTTCATGACTTACTGTATTCGGAGACGGTATGCAGATCATATAATTCATTGGATTCCTCACTCATCTTTCACTGTAGTCGGATCGCGTATTAAAGCGAAACCCAGAGAAATTATACCATGGGCAACGCTTCATTTCAACTAAAAAAGCCCAATCTGCACACAATGCAGACCGGGCACTTTTTATTCAATAATCTGATATAACTTTTGCATTTCGTTTGTGTCGATACTATGGTTATAAACCAGGTTTTCGTATTTGATTACCTGTTCTGAAACTATGCTTTTTCCTGTATCAACCTCTTCCCAGAGAAAGAATTCTCCATCCGGTGTATAACACCCAAGTGAATGAATTACCGGAACGTTTTTAGAAAGCTCTACCAAAAAAGCATCATATGGAGTGATTTTCAAATTCGCCTTATCCAGCACATGAGATGCAAGATAAATTGAACTTAATCGTCCCATATTCTCTTCCTGAATATCATAATTAGTCCAGATATAAAACGGTGTTTCATACCACATCAGCTGCATATCTCTTGGCATTTCACTATTTAAAACTCCGGAAATATCCTCAAAGAATTCATTTTCCACACCCGGCTGATGATCACCGAACATGACGATCATCGTCGGCTCTTCACAACTTCCAAAATAATCCATCAAATACTCGATTGCTTCATCTGATGCTTTCATCAAAGATAGATACTGATCCACTTTCGGATATTTCCCTTCCAACTCTCCGGTCAGCCATACATCTTGTGTGAAATTTTCATGAATTTCTTCATATCCACCATGATTTTGCATTGTTACATTAAATACAAAAAGCTTCTCGTTTGGATCTTCTTTCGCTTCAACCAATTCTATGATCTTGTCGTAGTCCGCTTTATCCGTTACGTAATGTCGTGCGATTTCACTGCCCTGATACGCTTCTTCATCCCAGAACTCATCAAACCCCATGTTATTATAGCAGTTGATACGATTCCAGTTTTCACCCGGATACGGATGCATGGCTACCGCCCGGTATCCCTGATTTTTTAATGTAGAAACCACGGAAAGGGAGCCCGGTTTTACAAAAAACTGATATGCAATGGAATTGTGTGGCAAAAGCGCCATCGTATCTCCTGTTAAAAACTCATACTCTGTATTACTTGTCAAAGATCCATATACAGGAACACAAAGACTTCCCTTTATGGTATTTTCACTTAAGTTATCCAAAAACGGGAAATATGGAACATTGGTTTCATAGTCTCCGTTTACTTTTAGTTCCGAAAGACTTTCATTCATAATGCAGATTAGATTGACCGGTTGAATGGCATCCGCACTTATTTGTTGACTTCTTGCCTCGACCAGACCAGAGGCCTCCTGATAAATCTTTTCTAACTCTGCATTAGAATACCCTTCCGGTTCCTCTTTCACCATGTACTTTAGGGATACTGCGCTTGACAGGATAAATCCGCCTTCTCTATAAGAATCACTGATGGACCAAAGATTTACACCTAACTGCATCTTTGGCATGATCGTCCCGTAAAACCCATAGACTCCCAGGCAAACACCACATACACATAAAGCCAGATTGGAGATGCGTGCACGCAGACTACTCAGTTTGACAGGGAAAAACCACAGTAGGACGTTCATTCCAACTACAGCCACTCCCGCTAAAACCATTTCTCTTGAGATATCAAAAGAATAACTTCCGGCTACTGATAATGCCGTATTAATGGCCAGAACCTCACTTAACATGATCGGTCTTCCGCGAAACGATACAACAAATGTTTCAGCAAGAGAGATCACATATACAATTACGCTCGCGATTCCAAGCGTCAGTCTGGAGCTTGATGTAACTGCAAATACGAGCAAATACAACAGTGCGATCCAATATACATTCAATAATGCCATTTTGATCGGAATACTTGAAAGGTTTCCTGTCACATATTCGAACAGGACAAAAGAAAGAAATGGTGCACAAAGTAATCCGAACAGACCGATCACATTACGAATTATCTTCCATTGATTGTTATTATTCAAAACAGTCCCTTTCTATTCTGCCTTAATTGCCCAACGCATTTTTGTTGAACGGGCACGAGGATTTCGATTACATTCTTCCGCTGACGGTCGAATGACATCTTCCGAAACCTCACTGTACAATCCTTCCTTTAAGCCATCTTTCAAAAACTTTTTCACCAGTCTG
>JAFYOD010000006.1 GCA_017556515.1 Lachnospiraceae bacterium | reverse complement strand
TGTATGTCACAGAGTGAGAATGGTTTATCTTTCAATAAAGGATATACAGAGAACGGTTTTGCCGAGCGAGTGTTTCATTTGCATTTAAGATATGCAGGCGATAACAATGAATTGTATTTTAGGGATTACCTTATTGAGTATCCAGAAGCGGCAAAGGAATACGAAGAATTGAAATTGAGATTATGGAAAGAATACGAGCATGACAGAGATGGCTATACAAATGCCAAAGCAGAACTTGTGAAACTATATACAGATAAAGCAAAGATTTTGTATGAGAATAGGTACTAATAAAAGTCAATTTATGAAAAAATATATTGCAAACATCATCACAGGCAGCAGGATAATATTTAGTATTGTGTTAGTCTTTATTCACAAGAAAAAACTAATATCAATACATAGCATGTTAAATAAAACAACGGGATTTGCTTTATTCCTTTTGCCGTTGTCGCTGACTTATGTTGAAACCACTTATAGCGTTGTGACAGTATGTGTACTTGCAACTATTGCGGTAATGCAAGAAGTTTATTTTATAGCGAAAGGGCAAGAGGTCTTATAAACAACTTTCAATATGTAGAACAGTTAGATAAACTCGAATTTGACGTTGTGAAAGGAGATATATATGTTAGCAATAGATCAGTTTGGAAATAAATTATTAGAGTTTATAGAAATCACAGAAGAGGATGCGGCTTTGCAATTTTCACCTATAACGGTATGCCTACTTGTTGTAAAGGTTGGTAAAGATTATCTTATGGGATTCAATCATTGGCGAAAAGGTTGGGAAATATTTGGAGGATGCCCAGAGGAAGGAGAAACCATGCGTGAGGCAATGGTACGCGAGGCTAAAGAAGAGCTGGGAATTGATTGTATTCCTGAATGGTTAGGTCTTGCCCACTTTGAAATGCAACCAGACTATTTTAGTAATGTAGTACGTGAGGAGTATGGTGCAATATTTGGGGTATCATTAGGCGATGAATATTTAGAGCAAATTGAGAAAATGCGAATAGATAGAGAAGAAATTGAAAAAATTTCTTTGTTAGGAGAGATTTCTTCTGGTGAAGAAATAAGAGAACTTGACAGAAAACTAACTGAGTTTTATTAAGGTTATTTGGAAATGTTGCTGAGTTAGGAGGCACCCGAAAGTTTCAGCTTGTCAGACCGACAAATTCCAATTTATAGAACAGTTAGAAAAACTTGAAGTTTCTGTTGTAAAAAGGATGTCTATTAATTTAGATATCTTTTTTTGTAAAAAACCATTGAAATCAATTTTTAATCCACTTATGCTTATTTTAGGACTTCCAAATCTTATGAAAATTTGAAAGAGAGATATGGTTTTATGAATAAAGAAGAATTGCATAGTTTTATAGAAAAACAACAGCCTAATATATGTCAAATAGTGGCAAGTATGGATAAGCAAATTGTATATAGTGATACTTGGAATGATTATAAGAAAGATGATTGTACTCATATTATGTCTGCTACAAAAAGCATCATGGCTTTACTTGTTGGAATTGCTATAGATAAAGGTCAAATAGGAAGCGTAGATGATAAAGTGTTAGAGTATTTTCCAGATTATAAAGTAAAAAGAGGTGAAAAGACAATATATGATGTTACGATAAGACATCTTTTAACCATGAGAGCACCTTATAAAGGAAAGGGAGACCCTTGGTCTAAAGTGTGTGCAAGTGATAATTGGACTTACTCTTCACTTGACTTTTTAGGTGGAAGAAAAGGATTAACAGATGAATTTGATTATAGAACTGTATGCTTACATGTTCTCACTGGAATTTTATATAATGCTACAGAGATGAAAACTGTAGATTATGCGAATGAATACTTGTTTAAACCATTGGGAATTAAACCACATATAAATTATTATGCGGAAACAGCAGAGGAACATAAAGCATTTACTATCAGTAAATTGCCGAAAGAACATATTTGGTTTTGTGATACGCAAGGATTAGGAACTCCTGGATATGGGCTTTGTATGTCAGCAGAAGATATGGCGAAAATAGGATTATTATGCCTAAACAAAGGCTATTATGATAATAAGCAAATCATTTCTTCGAGCTGGATAGAGGAAATGACAAGACCAAGAACGGTTGAAGGCAATAACTTTAGAGGTATGGAATACGGGTATTTGTGGTGGATTATTGACCGTAAAAAGAATATATATGCTGCTATTGGAAACAGTGGTAATGTTATTTATGTCAATCCAGAAAAGAACATTGTAATAGCGGTATCATCCTATTTTAAACCTACTATATTTGATAGGGTTGATTTCATTCAGGAATATATTGAACCTTTTATTAGTGAGATATAAATTCCAATTTGTCGAATTGAATAAAAGCACCACATAAAGAGCCATGCATTTGAAGTGCATGGCTGTTTTTATGCCTAAAAAATGTTGTCCCTAACGCCAATCACTCGTGAGCGGCAGTCCCATCATTCAGGACGGGAAGCTGGTAGGTGCGGTGACACACGTGCTGGTGAATGATCCAACACGGGGCTATGGTATTTTCATCGAAAATATGCTGGATGCGGCAGGATAACGAAATGGCAGGGGCAAATGCCTCTGTCTTTTTCTGTGATGTTATGATACAATCAGTCAAACAAATTTGAATTTGTTTAATATTTATTAAATTTTTAAGAATCTATTGACTCTCACGTTCCGTCATAGTTTATACTCTGTTTTGTGAGGTGATGAAAATTGAAAATGCAGATTAAAGAATTTGCCGAATTTACGGGTGTAAGTGTGCGCACACTACATTATTACGATGAAATAGGATTATTGACACCAGCCTTTGTTGAGAGAACTACAGGCTATCGTTTTTATGACGAAAATTCTCTTCTTCGCATGCAAGAGATTCTCTTTTACCGTGAACTTGATTTTTCTTTAAAAAGTATCAGAGAAATTTTGTCATCTCCGAATTATAACAAAAGCAAGGCACTGAACGAGCAAAAACAACTTCTTATGCTCAAAAAAGAGCGATTGGAACGGCTGATTTTTGCCATTGATGAAGCCGAGAAGGGAGAAAATGTCATGAAAGCATTTGATAACAGTGAATTTGAAAAATACAAAGCCGAAGCGCAGGAACGTTGGGGAAATACAGACGCTTATAAAGAACATGCGAAGAAGGCAAAGAACTATGGAAAGGACAAGTGGAACAATCTTGCTGCGGATATGGATGTGATTCTTGGTGAGTTTGCGGCTTGTATGAAAAACGGTAATACTCCGGATACAGAGGAAGCTCAAACACTTGTGAAAAAGCTGCAGAGCCATATCACAGAAAACTACTACACTTGTACCAATGAGATTCTGTTCGGGCTTGGTCAGATGTATGTTGCCGATGAAAGATTCAAAAACAACATCGACAAACACGCAGGCGGAACGGCAGTATATGTGAAAGATGCCATTACCCATTATTGTAACAAATAAGTTTCAACAGCCATGCATTTAAAGTGCATGGCTGTTTGTGTTTTACTGTACAAGTTTTGTTTCGACTCCATTTTCTGAGAAAAATTCGACAACAGATTGGAAGTATTTTTGATTATCTACGAGGTAAACAAGTCCGTGACCAGCTTCTGGAACGGTAACCAGTTTTTTAGGAGCGGTACAGACATCATATAGTTCACGACTCATATAACATGGTACATAATCGTCATCCTCTCCGTGTAAAAAAATAACGGGGATTTTGCAGGTTTTCATGGCTTCCATTGGAGAATATTCTTCTAAGTCGAAGTGACCAAATAATTTTGCGCCCAGTTTAATGAAAGGATAGATCAGATTCACAGGATAATGCAGGTCTTTTGCACATTTACGAATGATGTCCTTGGGAGAAGAAAAACCACAGTCTGCCAGTATACCCACCACATTTTTAGGGAGTGGTTTTCCTGCAGCCATAAGAACCGTAGAAGCTCCCATGGAAATACCCGTAAGAACAAGTTTTACATCAGGACCGAAATGATTCACTGCAAAGTCAACCCATGCGAGACAGTCACGGTGTTCGTTGATACCAAAAGAAATCACATGTCCTTCACTGCCGCAGCTGGTTCGCTGATCTACAAGAAGAACATTTCTGCCCAAAGCAAAACAACGTTGAATTCCGCCGCTTAGGTCACGTTCTGCACTGCCGCGGTATCCATGAAACATGATTTCTGTAACAGCATTAGGTGCATATTCGAAGTATTTGGCGTGCAAGGTAAGTCCATCGTGTGATTGGATATAATAATCTTCATGAGGATAATTACGCGCTTCCAAAATCCATTGCTTCATTAATGGATGGTAAGGTTCATAAAGTTTACCCTCCGGAAGCGGAATGTCATCAGGTGACGAACTTTGTTTTCGCGGTTCATAGAAGACCATGCGGAAACAGATATATGAGACCAATAAAACAAATGCTATTAGGAAAATTGCAACATAAAGCAATAGAATCGATATTTTCAAATGAATCCCTCCACAAAAAACTTGTAAAATTATTATATAGTAAAGAACGGGAAATGTGAAGCAGTGAGGGAAGCGCTACTATTTTTTTCGGTATATGTATGGTATAATCAGTAAAAAGAACATCCCATATTTTAGAAGGTGAAGAAATGAAAAAAGTATATCCAAACAATATAGAAATGGACCCATCCGGATTTGTGCTTCTGTCGGATTATGTACCGCATGTAATACAGGAAATTCGCTATTTTTCAACATATAACTTTATTGGTGAACGAATTGACGGTTATGAGGAGCCTTGTGCACTGATTACGAAAGAAGCAGCCAGAGCTCTAAAAGCGGTTAGCAATGAGCTGTTTGTTCAGGGATATCGTCTGAAGGTGTTTGATGCGTATCGACCGGCTTGTGCAGTGAGATCTTTTGTTCTCTGGGGACTTGAAGATCAGGATAAACGTATGAAAGAGTATTTTTATCCGAGTATGAATAAGGATGAACTTTTTGTGAATGGGTATATTGCAAAAAGATCGAGTCATAGTCGCGGTAGTACGGTCGACCTTACACTTCTTGATATGAAAACCGGAAAAGAAGTGGATATGGGCAGTCCGTTTGATTTCTTTGGAGAGATATCCCATCCGGATTATAAAGGAATTACGGATGAACAGTTCGAAAATCGTATGACTCTTCGGAATGCTATGGTTCGTAATGGATTTGAGCCAATTGACTGTGAATGGTGGCATTTCACTTTGAAAGATGAGCCGTATCCGGATACATACTTTGAATTCCCGGTATCTGCCGATTATCTGAGGAGATAAAGCTATCATAATAAATATCATTTTTGACAGGGGCAGTTTGCCTCTGTCTTTTTTGTTAGCGAGATGGTATTGGATTTTAAAAACAATTGTGATAGAATTGTGAAAAAATGCTTAGAACATATCACCCATAAAGGACAAAAAATGGATATACAGAATTTGGAAAAAGACAAAAAGAAATTGAATAAAACATTTTCTATGCAGTTTAGTTTTTTGGCAACCTTAATTTTTACCATGCTTTCTATCACTGTTTTTATTGGTGGATTAAGCATTTATGAGGTGGATCATTATATTCAGGCTAGGGCAGAAGATTATGTAAATGTTATCAGCAATAATGAAGGCGCACAGATTAACGACAGTCTGCGAGATATGGAAAAATCAGTAAACATTATGGAAAGTTACTTAATGGACTTTTTCACAAGTGAGGAAGATATTACGGATCCGGGGCTGTTAGAAAATGTCGTTAAAAGTGCAGATCAAATGTTTATTGATGTTGCGAAGCATACAAGTGCCGAGGGTGCAGTATCCTATTATGTCAGACTAGATCCGTCAATCTCTGACAGTAAAGCCGGATTATTTTACAGTAAGATAAACGGAAGCAGTGAGTTTGTTTCTCTTGAACCAACGGATCTGGCAATTTATGAAAAAGACGATACAGAACATGTAGGATGGTTTTGGCAGCCTTATGAGGCGGGAGAACCTATCTGGATGAAGCCATACTATAATCAAAACAATGACATCTTGATGATTTCCTATGTGGTACCGATGTACTACGAGGAAACATTTATTGGTGTTGTGGGAATGGATTTTGATTATACGGTATTAGCCGACAAGGTAAAGGGGATTAAAATATACGAGAACGGATTTGCCCACCTGGAACAGGATGGGGTAATCGTCGGGGATGGTGAACAGGCATATGAGGGAAAAGATCATGTAGATTCCTCAGAATATTTGCGTAATTCCAAAGACTTGCTAAACGGAATGACACTCGTTCTTTCTGCAAGTCATGATGACATCCGCCAGATCGGATATGAGATTACATTTAAACTTCTGATCGCAATGTTGATTCTTTTTATAGTATTTACGATCATAGTTGTTATTATCGTTAGAAAAATCGTAGATCCATTAAAAAAAATAACAGAGGCTTCGGTGAAAATTTCAAACGGAGATTACAATGTGGAAATCGTACAAAGTGATACATATGAGATCAAACTTTTAAGTGCAGCATTTGAAATTATGATAGCACGTTTGCATGAACGAGAGGAACGTTTACGGTTTTCTGCCTATCGAGACTCTCTGACGGGGCTTCGTAACACGACATCCTATGCGGCTTGGGAAGAGAAACTGAATAAAGAAATAGAAGGACAGAATACGGAGTTTGGTATTGTCGTACTTGACTTAAATGGTCTGAAAGAAGCAAATGACGATTATGGACACGATGTCGGCAATGAATTGCTCATGACTGCAGCTAAAGTTATGTCAGATGTGTTTAAAGACAGCCCTGTGTTCAGAATTGGTGGAGATGAATTTTTAGTGATTCTTCAAAATGAGGATTTAAAAAATTATGAAAAGCTGCTGCAGAAGTTTGAACGGAACTGTTCCAATACGTTCATCAAAGCCGAAGATACAAAAATTCCTCTTCGAATTGCAAATGGTTTTGCAAAATTTGATCCGTGTAAAGATATGCAAGTTACAGATGTATTTAAGCGAGCCGATGCGGCTATGTATGAAAATAAGAGAGAAACAAAGGCATTGATGAACATTCTGTAATGAATTGGAGTGAGAACCTTATGGTAATTGAAACAAAACGACTGATATTAAGAGAAATGACAGAAGCTGATTTTGATGCTCTTTATAAAGTGCTGTCAGACACCAATATTATGCAGCATTATCCGTATACGTTTGATGAAGCCAGAGTAAGAGACTGGATCCATCGAAATATGGAGCGATATCGACAGCTTGGGTTTGGCTTATGGGCGGTTTGTCTGAAGGGAAGCGGAGAGATGATCGGTGACTGTGGATTAACGATGCAAATGATCAATGGACAGATAAGGCCGGAGATCGGTTACCACATAAGAGCAGACTATCAAAGAAACGGTTATGCAACAGAGGCTGCGATCGCAGTGAGAGACTGGACGTTTGCTAATACTCCTTTTTGTGTAATCTATTCTTATATGAAGCATACCAATACCCCATCCATGAAAACTGCAATGGCTTATGGATGTAAGCTTGTGGATGAATATGAAGATGAAATAAATGAAATTACAAAGGTCTTTGCAGTTGACCGCAAGGAGATAGACATAAAATGAGACAATCAACAATTGCAAAAATTGCTTTGTTTATGACAGCATTGCTTTGGGGAAGTACATTTACAATAGGCAAAATCGTTTCAGCGGCATTTTCAGCATCGTTTATCATCGCGCTTCGATTTCTGGTGGCCTGTATTGTGCTCCTTATTGTAGCTTATCCTCAGAGAAAACAGCTGGATAAAAAGTACTTGATTGACGGCTTCTGGATGGGAGTTACGCTATTTGCCTCTTATATGCTTCAGGTTCTGGGACTGACTTTGGATACATCTCCGGGAAAAAGTGCATTTTTATGTACTACATATAGCGTCATCGTACCGTTTTTATATTGGTTTGTAACGAAAGAGCGCCCGAAACTGCATCACATTGCGTGTGTATTTCTATGCCTTACCGGAGTAGGAATTCTTTCTTTGTCCGGAGGCTGGGGAATGTCTGCAGGTGATCTGTTAACTGTCGCCAGTGGTGTTCCGTGTGCGATCAATATCGTTATTTCTGCGATTGTTTGCAGAGACAGAAATGTACTGTTGCTGACAACGGTAGAGTTATGCGTTGTGGCGATCTTTGCATGGCTGTTTGTATTTGCAGGCGGGACATTTCCGACAGAGTTTCCGACCGGCGCAATGGCGGGTATTATATATTTGGGACTGTTTGCAACTGCATTGTGTTTATATATGCAGAGCTATGGACTCAAATATGTAGAAACCTCAGTTGGAGGAATGCTTCTTAGCCTTGAATCTGTGTTTGGTGTGCTGTTTTCTGTCATCATTTATCATGAACAAATAACTTTACGTATGTTGGTCGGTTTTGTGGTGATCTTCATTGCAATCCTGGTTTCACAGAAAGAATAATTCTATGACAGAGGCACTTCGCCTCTGTCAATTTATTAAGTTTCATGATATAATAGATTTGATAGCTTTAATAACTTTTAGCAGTATGAAAAGGAAAAACAATGAAAATCAATACAAAAGAAATGTCTTATGAGGAAGTATTAAAATTACCGAGACTTCAGCATAAGAAACCTATGAAACCGCAGCTTTGGTTAACGACGATCGTTCGTCTGGTATGTGAGATCGCATTGCGTCAGACTAAGTTTACATATACGACAGATCGTTGGGAACAGGTGAAAGATCAGCCTTGCCTGATCTTGATGAACCACTGCAGTTTCACGGATATGAAACTGGCTTATGGAATCTTTTATCCGCAGAAGATGGGAATTGTTACATCGGTGGATGCCATGAGCGGAATCTTGGGCAAGCTGATGCGTCTGATCGGATGCACACCGACTCATAAATATGTAGCTGACCTGACACTGTTCAAAGACATCGAATATATGCTGAAGAAGAACAAGACCCATGTATTGATGTATCCGGAAGCCGGATATTCTTTTGACGGATGTGCGACAACTCTGCCGAAAAAACTGGGTGTTTTGATGAAGCGTCTTGGTGTTCCGGTTGTAACAGTTATTACCCAGGGTGCATTCCACAGAGATCCTCTGTACAATATGCTCCAGATCCGTAATGTAAAAGTCAGTGCACATGTGAAGTGTATCGCGACAGCTGAGGAAGTAAAGTCAAAATCCGTAGATGAATTGGATGCATTACTTGAGGAAGCATTCTCTTTTGATAACTTTGCATGGCAGAGAGATAACAAGATTTCCATCGATGTACCGTTCCGTGCGGATGGACTTCACAGAATTCTTTACAAATGTCCGCACTGTGGTACTGAAAATCAGATGGAAGGCAAAGGAATCCATTTAACCTGTCATGCTTGTAAAAAACAGTGGACTATGGACCAGTATGGCCAGTTGTCTGCTAATGAAGGCGAGACCGAATATCCGCATATTCCGGACTGGTATCGCTGGGAAAGAGCATGCGTTCGTGAAGAATTAGAAAACGGTACCTACGGACTGGATACAGAGGTAGAGATCGCGATTCAGGTTAACCTTGACGGTGTATGTAAGATCGGAACCGGTCGTTTGACCCACAATGAGGAAGGTTTCCATCTGGTGGGAGCAAATGGAAAGTTAGATTACAGTCAGCCGCCGACATTCTCCCATACGTTATATTCGGATTATTACTGGTATGAGATCGGAGACGTGATCGGGATCGGTGATAATGAGTTTTCTTATTTCTGTTTCCCGAAGAGTGATGTTTCTGTTACAAAAGCTCGTCTGGCAACCGAGGAACTGTACAAGATGAAAAAAACGCGCAAAAAGAGGGTTTGATGATACAAGAAGCGATTAATAGGATCGAGCAGATGGAGACATACTTTGATGCACTTCAGGAAGCCGTCAAGATAGATCCGGAACTGCTCATTGCGAATCCTCGATTGAAATGCTATCTGCAGAGCTTGGTCCTATATTATGAAGGTGGACAGTGGCTGAAGGACTATGAACTCGATGAGATGGGAGTTCTTCCAAAGGACTTGAAACGTGGTGTTCTGGCACAGGATGCAGTGTATGACTTTTTAGAACAGATAAAACATGTAAATGATATTTCATAAAAAAGCAGGGAATTCCCTGCTTTTTTACCGTTAAGAAGAATAAAATTGCTTAATTAAAACTGTTATTTTCAGTTTATTTGTGTTATAATCGAAGCAATTTTAGTATGAGATATATCGGGGGATTCATGTATGTTTAATAAATCTGATATAACAAGAAATGAAGTTATGCTTGTCGGTGGACAGGGAAGATGCGGATATGACTGGTGGTGGCACTCCTTCACAGGCCGTCACGAGAAAACCGGAGAAGAAAAAGCATTCTTTATTGAGTTCTTCCTTTGCAATCCGGCATCCGGAACAGATGAACCGATTTTTGGTCAGCTTCCGGAAAATAAACAGAAAGGGATCAAACCTTCCTACCTGATGGTAAAAGGCGGTTCCTGGGGTGAGGACGCAGCACAGTTACATCGTTTCTGGGGATGGAAAAAGGTAAAATTACATCGTGCAGCTCCGTACGCAGTAAAAGCGGATGACTGTTATGTGGACGAGAAGAGAACTGTAGGTTCCATTTGTGTTTCTGAAGAAGAGGCGGCTGCGCATCCGGAATACATGTGTGAGCATGGACAGATGTCCTGGGATCTGAAGATTGATAAAAAGGTTGCATTTAACGTAGGATACGGTGCAGGCAAGTTCTTCAGAACACTGCAGCTGTTTGAGATGTTCTGGCATGCAGAAGGTATGAAGACTGCTTATTCCGGTTATGTGATCTGGAACAATGAAAAATATATTGTTAGTCCTGAAAACAGCTACGGATATGCCGATAAAAACTGGGGTAAAGATTTTACATCTCCATGGGTATGGATCTCTTCCAATAACCTGGTTAGCCGTCGTACAGGCAAGAAACTGGAGAACAGCGTATTTGACATTGGCGGCGGACGTCCGAAGGTAGGTCCGGTTGCATTAAAGCGTAAGCTTTTATCCGCATTCTGGTATGAGGGTAAATGTTACGAATTCAACTTCTCAAAATTCTGGACATTTACACGTACCAAATTTGACTGCAAAGAGACTGACTCCCAGATTATCTGGCATGTGGATCAGAGGACATGGCGCAACCGCATGGTAACAGACCTGATCTGTGCGAAGAAAGATATGTTGCTGATCAACTACGAAGCTCCGAACGGAAAGAAATTACATAATCGCCTTTGGAATGGCGGCAACGGAAAAGGAACTGTGAAATTATATCGCGACGGAAAACTGATCGATGAGATCATCGTAAAGAATGCCGGATGTGAATACGGTGAATTTGACGCTGAATAAATAAAAATGACAGGGGAATGAAGCCCCTGTCATTTTTGATTTTTAGAAAAGAAAGATACCCAGACACGCAGAGATAATAATAAGTCCGATTGGTGAGAGTTTTTTCTTTTTAATATGTTTGTAAGTAAGCATTGCTGCAGCCAGAAGAACGGAAATAATAATTGCCTGCAAGTTTACAGTCAGAGCCGGTAATTTACCAAAGCAGTTGCTGAAGATCATATAAATACCGGTTGCCAACACGATACCGATCACACAAGGTTTCAATCCTCTTAAAATCGCTTGTACATACTTGTTTTTTAATGCTGTTTTGAGAAGAGCAGTTACAAGAAGAATGATCAAAAAGGAAGGGAGAACGACTGCCAGTGTTGCAAGAACAGCTCCCAAAAATCCGGCCTGATTGCTGCCGATATATGTTGCCAGGTTGACCATGATCGGGCCAGGAGTGCTTTCGCTGACTG
This sequence comes from Lachnospiraceae bacterium, assembly GCA_017556515.1. Taxonomy (GTDB): domain Bacteria; phylum Bacillota; class Clostridia; order Lachnospirales; family Lachnospiraceae; genus Pilosibacter. The sequence goes on along the minus strand of JAFYOD010000006.1, from coordinate 15,276 downwards.
CGATCATGTAAGTCAGCGTTTCATCTGTCAGCCATCCATATGATAATACAACATCACGGATCAGCGGAATCGCACCATAAGCACCGCCGAAAGCAAAGCACCCGACCTTTAAAAATCCAAGGAATAAATCAAGATAGATCATTTCTTTGCACCGCCTTTCTGCTCAGGAGCACCATTCAGGATGAAGATTGACAGGCTTACGCAGGCTGCCACCAGCATTAAACTGATCGAAGAAAAATTCAAAGCAAAGAAGTTGATGCAAAGCATAGCCAAACAAGAGCAGGCCATAATGGTTCGCGGAAGTTTCTTTTTATGCATTTTTTTGATCATAGTAATTGCTGCATCCAGGATCAAGATTCCAACTCCGACTTTGATGCCTTTGAAGGCATTGGCAATGATGGTCAGTTCCAGGAAGTTATCCAAAAACATGGAAATCAAGAAAATGATCAAAAAGGAAGGAACTACGATTCCAAAAGTTGCCGTCAATGCTCCCATAAATCCGGCTTTTTTATATCCGGTAAAGGTTGCACAGTTGATCGCGATCGGACCAGGTGTAGATTCTGCAATGACGGTGATGTTCATCATCTCATCATGAGTGATCCATTTTTTCTGTTCTACACAATTATTTTCGATCATGGCTATCATGGCATAGCCGCCACCGAAGGTGAACAGACCAATTTTTGCAAAGGTGAGAAATAAGTCTAATAAAATATTCATGATTCAGTCCCTTCTTTGATTCAGTATATGATTAATTATACATCGAGATTGTGATTAAGCAAATATTTAATGAAATAATAGGTGAAAATCAAGTATGACACGATTCGTATCATGCCTGTTACTTTGTGATTCTTACTTATTTTCCGATCGTTTGTTAGTTTGAGTATATGAAGTAAACAAGAAAGGATTTGAAAATATGAAAAATAAGAGAAGTGGACTGTTTTTTCGCGGGAGTTTATTGTTCCTATCATTTATAATTTGGACTGTATTGGTTCAAACCGTTGATGTGCAGTTTGCAGGAGTTTGCGAAACAAAGATTGGCTTTGCGACATTCAATGTATGGTTTCATAAGCTGATAGGAGTACATATGTGGATTTATACCGTCACAGACTGGCTGGGACTTGTTCCTGTGTTTGTATGTCTTGGGTTCGGAATGATCGGTTTTATTCAGTTGATCAAAAGAAGAAGTTTGATGAGGGTGGATTGTGATATAATCTTTTTAGGCGTTTATTATGTGCTGGTGATCTTAGGGTATCTTATGTTTGAGATGATCCCGATTAATTACCGGCCGATCTTGATCGAAGGCCGAATGGAAGCTTCATACCCTTCATCGACAACATTGCTTGTGCTAAGTGTTATGCCAACACTGGTATTTCAGGTGAAACGAAGACTGAAAAATGAGAGAGTGCAAAAGGGGATCATTATTCTTACAATAGTCTTTTCTGTATTTATGGTGGTTGGCAGGCTGTTCGCAGGCGTCCATTGGTTTACGGACATTGTGGGTTCCGTTTTATTAAGCGCAGGCCTGTTTTCAATCTATAAAGCAATGGTTTTTCGATACTGTAAAGAAACATAATCAGGAGGTATTACCATGGAATTTCATGAGAAACTTCAAGAACTGAGAAAACGCAGGGGGATGACTCAAGAAGAACTGGCAGAAGCCCTATATGTGTCAAGAACTGCTGTTTCAAAATGGGAGTCAGGCAGAGGGTATCCGAGTATTGATTCTTTGAAGGAAATCTCTAGTTATTTTTCGGTGACGATTGATGATCTGTTGTCTGCGGAGAAGTTGATTTTTATTGCGGAAAAGGAAAGTCAGTCTAAAATATTCCATATCTGTGATCGTTTGCTGGGATGTGTGGATCTGCTTTCTGTTTTGTTGATAATCCTTCCTCTCTATCCGAAAACGGTGGATGGATATATTTATTCTGTAAATCTCTGGATGTACACGGAAACTGCACCATATAACCGAACGATTTATTGGATTTTATTTGTTGCACTCATTGCATGTGGAGTGGTAAAATTTTTACAGATGCAATGGAACATTAACAAAGGACAAAATATAATCACAGAATGCTCTATGCTCTTGAGCATTGTAACAATCTTGTATTTGGTGCTGGCGAGAGAGGCATATGCATCAACGATTGCGATTCTGTTGATGTTGTTGAAAGGATTATTGATTTTTAAAAAGGGGACCGATCATGTTTAGAGAAATGAGAAGAACAAAGCAGTTAATGGGCAACAGTCAGGTGGAAGAAATTTTATTGAGAAATACTTCCGGTACTCTGGCACTTTTAGGAGATGACGGGTATCCATATGCCGTTCCGCTCAGTTATGTGTATCATGACGGAAAACTGTATTTTCACTCTGCTTCCGGCGGACATAAGATCGATGCGGTAAAACAGTATCCGAAAGCTTCCTTCTGTGTCATTGATCAGGACAAGATCGTTCCGGAGAAATACACGACACATTATCGCAGTGTGATCGCATTTGGTAAAGTACGTCTGCTGGAAGATCAGGAAGAGATGAGAAAGATCGCCACCGCATTGGCGATGAAATATTCTTCAGATTACGCGGAAGGAATTCCGGCGGAGATTGATGATTACATGAGCCGACTGGCGATCATTGAGATGACGATCGAGCATATGACCGGAAAACAACCGATGGGATTATAAATGAAAGACACCCATATACGGAAATAACTCCGTATATGGGTGTTTATATATTATTGCTTATCAGACTCTTCCAGTTCTTTTACTACGTATTTGTATTTACCGAAATTATACTGGTCTTTGGTTTCAGAGATAGTACCGTATTCGATGGCTCTTACCGGGCAGTTACCGATACAGGCCATACAGTGGGTACACTGATTACCCCAAACCGGTTTCATATGTTCGATCTTAATATTGTTTAACGGGCAGAGTTTGGCGCATTTGCCGCAGCCGATGCAAGACTCTTTCACATGGAAATCCTTTGCAGTCAGCTTAAGTTTTGCCCAAACAGGAGTAAACGGAACTGTAACCAGGATCTCCCAGAGCTGTACCTTTCTTGCAGTCAATGTTCCGCCGGAACGGATCGTGGATACAACCTCGTCTAACTGCTTGTATGCATCGCGGATTCTTGCTTCCACTTCTTCTTTTGGCTGCATCGGATAGTGATCGTTGGCAACATAGTTTCTCGGCATTTTGAATTCTGCATATCCATGTACATTCATTTTTTTCTTTTTGAACATGGACTCAGCGAGAACGCCGGAGATACCACAGTAGCCGCCGCTGGTGAAGATAAAGTATACGTCATCGCTTCCGGAGAATGACTGTTCTTTCAGATATTTGCTCATGAACAGTGGCATTTCGCAAACGTAGACCGGAGCGCAGATAATAAACGGTTTGTCAGAATGAAGAATGGAATGATCATTGGATTTTACACGGTCAAGCAGATTGACACACTCATCATCCAAACGCTTTGCAATTTCCTTTGCAATAAACTTAGTATTGCCGGTAGCGGAAAAATATAAAACCATAGGAAACCTCCAAAAATTAACATATAAAATGTATTATAAGACGGATCCATCCTTTCGTCAATCCAGAGCAGAGCTTGCATTGACTATATAGCAGCTATGCAAAAAAGATATGCAGAATTTGAGAGAAATTATAGACGGATGGAGGAATTTCATATATGATAATACTGACAATGTCTATTAAAAAACAGGTGGAAAAAGGGGTATAACTATGAATAAAATTCCGGTAATTATTGACTGTGATCCGGGCGTGGATGACAGCTATGCAATCGCGCTTGCGAAATCCCATCCGAACTACGAGATCGTAGCGATCACTCCGGTAGAAGGTAACGTTCCGGCTGTGTTCACACGTCACAATGCATTATGTCTGAGAGAGACATTTGAGATGGAACATACAAAAATTGCTTACGGTGCAACAGAACCGCTTGTAAGACCGTATTTCCGTGATGCTTCCGGCACACATGGCGAAGGCGGTATCGGCGGTATCAAACTTCCGGATCCGACAAGAGCGCCGGAAGAGAAGCCGGCTTGGGATGTAATCTATGAAGAGGCAGTGAAATACAACGGTGAACTGGTTCTTTTTGCAGTAGGTCCGCTTACCAATATTGCAACAGCACTCCGCAAGTACCCGGATCTTCCGAAGTACATCAAACGTTTCGTGATCATGGGCGGCGGTACATTCGGTAATGTAACAGCTACAAGCGAAACAGCTGAGTTCAATATCTGGGTTGACCCGACAGCTGCAAAAGAAGTATTTGAAAAACTCGAAGTTTACATGGTAGGTCTGAATGCAACACATGCAGCAGCAGTAGAAGTAAAAGATTTCGATGAGATGTTAGAGATCACTGCTTCCGGTAAGAACAAGCAGTCTGATTACCTCAATAAGCTGACAAAGTTCTCCAAAGAGAACAGCTTCGAGCGTGGTCAGGATAACAACGTCATTCACGATGCTCTTGCGATCGCTGCAGACATGAATGAGGATGTTGTAAAGTTTGAGAAATTCTACGTATATGTAGAAGACAGAGAAGTTGAAAACGTTGGCGAAACTGTGATCGACCTTAAGGGTGAGAGCGGTAAAGCGCCGAACTGCTGGGTTGCGATGAAAGTAGACCAGCCGCTTTTCGTTAAGATGATGAAAGATATGTGTAAATACTACGCAGAGATGTAAAACAGGATTTTTGGCCGAGGCTCTTTTACAGATGCCTCGGCTTTTTCTGTACAAACAGGAAGGATTTTGGTATGATGGAATAAGGAGGGGAATGGTTATGTTGAAATTAATTCCGGCTGTAAAACAATTGAATTTGCAGGAAGGAAATTGGGAACTTACAGCTGTTACATTAAAAACAAAAGAAGTTGATGAAAGACTTCTGATTGCGCTCGATGATCTGGAATCTTCAGAGAATGGCATTCCTTTAGAAATCCATCTTGGCGCCGGAGAGTCGGAAGCGTACAATTTGCAGATCAACGAGTCAGGAATTCATATTTCTGCCGGCAGTGAAGCAGGTGCTTTTTATGCGATCCAAACATTAAAGCAGATTATGGCCAATGGTCAGGTTCCGTATCTGGAGATCCAGGATAAACCGGATTTTGAACATCGTGGTTTTTACCATGATATTACACGAGGCAAGGTTCCGTCCGTTGAGACGATGAAACAGTTCATCGATCAGATGGCATATTATAAATTAAACTCTCTTCAGCTGTATGTGGAGCATGTGTATGAATTCAAAGAGTGCAAAGCTTTGAATGAAGAACTGGGATATTTTACAAAAGAAGAAATGCAAGAACTGGACGAGTATTGTAAAGAGCGTTTCATTGACTTCATTCCGTCACTTTCTACATTCGGTCATTTGTATGAAATGTTAGAACTGGATGAGTTCAAGCATTTACGTGCCTGGAAGGATTTCATTCCGTGTGAGAACCGCTGGCATGAGAGAATGGCGCACCATACCTTAAATCCGCTTTTGCCGGAAAGTGAAGAAGTGGTGAAGAGCCTGATTGACCAGTTTGCGCCGGCCTTTACATCAGAAACGTTTAATATCTGTTGCGATGAGACCTTTGACCTGAACATGCTGGGCAGTGAAGAGGAAGCCGGAAAGATGTATGTGGACTTCACAAAGAAGATCATTAAATATGTAGAGTCCAAAGGCAAGAAGGTTATGATGTGGGCCGATGTTCTGGTGGAGCATCCGGAGTGTATCGACGATATTCCGGAGGATATTGTTTTCCTTAACTGGGATTATGAGCCGAATCCGCCGGAGGAGAAGGTGAGAAAGTTCAGTGAACTCGGCAGAAAGCAGATCATCTGTCCGGGAACCGGAACATGGAGAAGACTCTGTGAGCATGTGGCGGTGGAAGAGCAGAACATTTCCAAGATGGCAGAATATGCTCATAAATATCATGCCCTCGGTATTCTCAATACAAACTGGGGTGACTGGGGCAATCCGGCCAGCTTAGAGCTGACCATGTATGGAACCGTCCTTGGTGCTGCGAAGTCTTGGGCTGTTGATACAGAAATCAATGAAGCATTCTATGAAGCAGTTAATCATTTGGTTTACGGCGCAGATCAGGCAGTTCAGACACTGGCGGAGATCAGTGAAGCGCAGGATCTGGTTAAGTGGATGCCGTTTACTGTTGATTATCTGGAAGACCGTTATCAGAAGAAGATGGAGCCGGAGCTTCCGGTATTTGAATTTACAGAGAAAAATGTGGAACAGATCCAGACTACATATCAGAAATGTAAGGAATCTCTGTCTGCTCAGAAATGGGCTTTTGACGAAGCAAGAGAGGAAATGCTGATCTGTATCGAAGGCATCTGTGTGATGGCAGAGTTGTTGGCGAAGCTGAAAGGTATTGCTGTCGAGCGTATGACAGATACCAAGGAGTGGCTTGCAAAGTACAGTGCAAAATGGGAAGCGAAGAACAAACCAAGTGAGCTTTCCGCAATTCAGGAGATGTTTGAGTATCTGGAAAATAAATAATTTATTTAGCAGGGGGAGTTATACAAATGAACGAAATCAAACAGGAAATCATGCAGTTCGATAACTGCAGTACCGTCATCGTAGGTAAAAATGCTTCCAAGACAGGTCATGTTCTTGTGGCACACAACGAAGATGATATGGAGTGTATCACACAGGTTCACTTAGTACCGAGAGTGAAACATGAAGAAGGAGAAGTGATCACATTCAAAGACGGCAGCGCTGTGATCCCGCAGGTTCCGGAAACATGGGCTTACATGTGGACAGAACTTCGTACACTGAAGGGAATCGGCGGTGAGCCGTTCGCAGACAGCTACTGCAACGAGTGGGGCGTAGCAATCGTAACAGACAGCTGTGTAGGATCCAAAGTAAGTGAAGATGAGAAGATGAAGGATGGTATCGGTTATGCACTTCGCCGCCTGATCGCAGAGCGTGCAAAGACAGCACGTGAAGGTGTTGAGGTGGCAGCAGCTCTTTGCAGCGAGTTTGGTTACCGCAGCAGCCGTGCTTACCATATCTGTGATAAGGATGAGGCTTGGGTATTCCAGGCAACAATCGGTCACAACTACGTAGCACAGAGAGTCGGCGATGATGAAATCTACTACATCCCGAACTGGTACACAATCCACAAAGTTGATTTTACAGACACAGAGCACAAGAACTTCTACTGGTCTGAGGACCTTGTTGCATATCCGATGCGCCATGGCTGGTATACTCCGGCAGTAGAGGGTGATTACTCTGACTTTGACTTTGCTCTTGCATATCAGCATGATCTGACACTTGGCAAATCCAATGCAGACCGTTCCGATCTTGCATGGACAAAGCTGGTTGGCGAGCCGATGCCGTACAGAACATTCTCTGTAAAGGCACCGAAGAAATACGGCATTGAGGATTTAAAAGAAGTCGTTCGTTCCCACTATATGGAGCATGCAGATGATTTAAAAGACGATCCGACCATGAGTCCGCACCGTTTTGGTATCTGCCGTGATACAACATCTGTATCTGAGATCATCGAGTTCCATGAGGACGTAAACCTTTCCTGTTGCTGGCGTTCCTTCCCGAGACCGTGTGCAGCACCGTTTACACCGTGGTATTTCGGAATCACAAAAATGCCGAAGGGCTATGAGTGGATCAATTACCAGGCATCCCAGATGACACACTTCTACTGCGATCCGTCCGAGTTCAAGTATAACTCTGATTATGCTTACTGGGCATTCCGCAGACTGCAGGATGTGATGGAATTCGATTATCAGTTCTGCCAGGAGAAGGTTCACAACTCCATCAAAGAGCTGGAAGCTGAGTGGGCAGCAGTAAAACCGCAGATCGATCAGGCATATCTGGCATTAAAAGAAACAAATGAAGCATATGCAAGACAGTTACTGACAGATTATACATGTCAGCAGGCACAGAAAGCCTGGGATTGGGCAGAGCAGACTCTCCTTGAGATCGCTGATGACCAGTTCCGTGCAAGAATGAATTTCTGGAGAAGCAAACTGGATACAATGAAACCGTTATCTGTTGAACAGCGTAACTGTATGTAATGATATCAAAAAGGCCATCTCAAATGAGGTGGTCTTTTTTAATTGACTCTCATGTCGAAACGAGGTATCATTTTACTAATAGGGTCGAATGACCAAGAGAAAGGGTAAAAATATGAATTTTCCGAAAAATAATAGCGTTCGAAATGCAGTATTCATCGGAACGTTGTGCTCGATTTCTTATCTGGGCGTGTATTTTGCCAGAAATATTTTAAGCGTTGTGACTCCGCAGATGATTGAAACCAGTGGATATGCGGAGGAGTACATCGGCTCGATCTCGTCGATGTTTTTTACATTTTATGCGGTAGGACAGCTGATCAATGGTCTGGTGGGAGACAAGATCAAAGCCAGATATATGATTAGTTTTGGACTTCTGTTAGCCGGTATCTGCAATGCATTGTTTCCGCATATGCTGGATATTCCGTTTGCAGCCCATCTGACTTATGGCATGATCGGATTTTTCCTCTCCATGCTTTATGCGCCCATGACAAAGGTAGTAGCGGAAAATACAGAACCGCATTATGCAGCCAGATGCTGTCTTGGATATACGTTTGCCTCCTATTTGGGATCGCCTGCGGCCGGTCTTGTGGCAGCCTTTTTTATGTGGCAGGCAGTATTCTTTATGGGCAGTGCATCTCTCATTATCATGGGTATTCTCTGCTTCATCTGTTTCCTGTATTTTGAAAAGGCGGGAATCGTAACTTACAATCAGTTTGATGGAAAGAAAGAGAAAGGCAAAGGCCTGAAAGTACTGATCGAGTATCGCATCATTAAGTTTACATTTGTTTCTGTCCTGACCGGAATCGTAAGAACGGCTGTGGTATTCTGGATGCCGACGTATCTGGCGCAGTATCTTGGATTTTCTCCGCAGAATTCCGGACTGATCTTCACAGTGGCAACTTTTGTGATCTCATCCAGTGCGTTTATTGCAGTGTTTATCTATGAACGATTGAAACGGAACATGGATCTGGTACTGCTCCTGTTTTTTGCAGGATCTGCGATTTCTTTCATCGGAGTATATCTGGTGGATCAGCCAATGCTCAATATTTGTATGTTGATCCTGGCTATCTTATTTAACAACTGTGCGGCTTCTGTGTTATGGAGCATTTACTGTCCAAGCTTACGTGATACTGGTATGGTTTCCGGTGCGACAGGATATCTGGATTTCATGAGTTATATGGCAGCAGCAGTTTCTTCCACGTTGTTTGCCAATGCAGTGACAGCGATCGGTTGGAATAATCTGATCCTGGTATGGCTTGTACTGATGGCAGCAGGAGTGATCGTTGCATTGCCAATCGGTAAAAGTGAGAGGAGTAAAACATGAAATTAAATTATAAAAGAACCGTATTGATCGGTTTGGCGTTTTTAACGATTTCTGCATTTTGGCAGATGTACGACAATGTAATCCCGTTGATCTTAAAGAATTCCTTTGGTCTTGGAGAGACGGCGACCGGAGCCATCATGGCGGCAGACAATGTGCTCGCACTGTTTTTACTTCCGATCTTTGGAAGCCTTTCCGATAAGGTTGACACTCCGATTGGTAAACGTATGCCATTCATTTTAGGCGGAACTGCAATTGCTGTTCTCTTCTTAATGATGGTGCCATTTGCAGATCAGGCCAGAAATCTGACTCTGTTTGTGACTAGCTTGCTGGGACTTTTGATCGCGATGGGACTGTACCGTTCTCCGGCAGTTGCATTGATGCCGGATCTGACACCGAAGCCGCTTCGCAGTGCAGGTAATGCGGTGATCAACCTGATGGGAGCTGTCGGTGGTGTATATACTCTAGTCATGATCAAGGTGATGGTAGGACCGGGAGAGACTCCGAACTATTATCCGTTATTTATCTCCATTGGTGCACTGATGGTGATCGGTGTCGGTATCTTATTCCTGACGATCAAGGAAAAGAAACTGAGTGCAGAGATTGCCAAAGAACACGAAACTTATGAAAGTGAAACAGACACAGAACGTGTTCACACAGAAAATGCAGCCCTTCCGAAAGAGGTAATGCGAAGCCTGAATTTCATCTTACTTTCTATCGCTTTATGGTTTACTGCATATAATGCAGTTACCACAGCATTTTCCAGATATGCCACACATGTGTGGGGACTGGAAAACGGCGGTTATGCAGACTGTCTGATGGTGGCAACAGTAGCTGCGATCATTAGCTATATTCCAATCGGATCCTTATCCGGAAAAGTCGGACGAAAAAAGACCATTCAGCTCGGTATTATCCTGCTGCTCCTCTGTTATGCATGTGCAGGAATGTTCAACAGCTATCATCCGATGATGAATGTATTCTTTGGTGTTATTGGTTTTGCATGGGCAGCGATCAATGTAAACTCTCTTCCGATGGTTGTAGAAATGAGCAACGCGGGAGACGTGGGAAAATATACAGGTCTGTACTATACTTTCTCCATGTCCGCGCAGGTGATCACTCCGATCCTTTCCGGCTATTTACTGGAGCATGTTTCTTATCGAACATTATTCCCGTATGCAGTAGTATTCAGTGCACTTGCATTTGTAACGATGTCAATGGTAAAACATGGCGATTCCAGACCGATGGCAAAGAAGAGCCTGCTTGAGAATTTTGATGTGGAGGATTAAACATGAAAAAGAAATATTTACTGGCAATCCCTGCGGTTGCAGGTTTATATGCATTTTTAGTTGCACCTCGTATGACAAATAAGCCGGATGTCTCTGCTTTAAAAGGCGTTCATTATGCGCACAGAGGTCTTCATGACAATGAGACGGATGCACCTGAGAACTCCATGAAAGCATTCCAAAAAGCAGTTGAAGCAGGCTACGGAATGGAAATGGACATTCAGCTGACAAAGGATAAGATCCCGGTTGTGTTCCATGATGAGACTTTGAATCGTATGTGCGGTGTCGAAGGAAAGGTATGGGAGTATACTTACGAGGAATTGCAGCAGTTTAAACTCGCTAATTCCGAAGAACGGATTCCGAAGTTTGAGGATGTTCTGAAACTGGTAGACGGAAAAACTCCGCTGATCGTAGAATATAAACTGGATGTTCCGAGCACAGAGGTTTGTGAGATTGCAGATCCGATGCTTCAGAATTATAAAGGTGTTTATTGTATTGAAAGTTTCCACCCATTTGCGGTAAAATGGTATCGTGAGCACAGACCGGAAGTGATCCGTGGCCAGCTGTCCCAGGATTTTTCTAAAGAGGAAAAATACAAAGGCAAATTTATTTACTGGGTGCTGAGTAATTTATTAACAAATGTGCTGACAAGACCGGACTTTATCGCTTATAATCATAGAGACGCAGATATATTCTCCAGAAAATTCTGCAGTCTGCTGGGTGCCCTTCCGGTGGCTTATACGATCAAGAGTCAGGAAGAATATGAAAAGGCGAAAGACCAGTTTGAGTTATTTATTTTCGATAGCTTTATTTTAGAGTAGTAAAAAATAAAACACAAAGGGGAAAAAACATGAGTAACGGTATCGTAGTAATCGGAGCAACATTCGTAGACATCAAAGGATTTCCGCACGACTTATATATTCCGACAGGAAGAAATGTAGGTCACATTGAATACATTCACGGTGGCGTATGCAGAAACGTGGCAGAGGATATTGCCAATGCAGAGCTCCGTCCGACTTTTGTTTCGATCGTAGATAATACACCGCTTGGAGCCGATGCGGTCCAGAAACTTGCAGATCATAAAGTTAAGACCGATTACATTATCACAAAACCGGATGGCATGGGAACATGGCTGGCTGTGTTTGACAACAACGGCGACGTAGCAGGTTCCATTTCCAAACGTCCGAACCTTCTTCATCTGGTAGATCTTCTGGAAGAGAAAGGCGATGAGATTTTTGCAGACGCGGACTCCATCGTTGTAGAGATCGATATGGATAAGGAGATCATCAAAAAGACATTTGAACTGGCTGAAAAACACAACAAAAAAGTGTATGCACTGGTATCCAATATGAGCATTGCGGTTCACAGACGTGACTTTATCAAGAAACTGGGCTGTTTCATCTGTAACGTTCTGGAGGCTGGAATCCTCTTTGCAGATGATTACATGGAGAAGACACCGGAAGAGATGTGCGAGATTCTGGCTGAGAAAGTGAAACAGGCAAGAATCCAGTCCATGGTAGTGACAATGGGGGCTCAGGGTGCTGTTTATGCAGACATGGATGGCAACAAGGGTATCTGTCCGGCGAAGAAAGTACATGTAAAGGATACAACAGGTGCAGGCGATGCATTCTGTGCAGGTGTTACCATCGGTCTTACATACGGCAAGGATATGCCGGGTGCGATCGAGATCGGTTCCCGCCTTGCAGCAGCGGTTATCACATCTTCCGAGAACGTATCTCCGCGCTTCATGCCGGAGGAACTTGGCTTAGAGAAGAAATACATCTGTCATTTAGACGGTCATCACGAATAAAAAGAATAAGCGATAAGGATTGCGGGTTTCGCAGTCCTTATCGCTTTTTTGTTTAGGTAAAGATCGGAATCGAGATGCGGGTAATATAATCCTGCTCCGACTGTACCGTCAGTTCATCCCAAACGGCCTCTTTATAGCAGAATTCCCCGGCATTAAGACCTTGTTCATCGATAAAGGTCAGAAGATCCTGAAATGCTTCATCGGCCAGATAGTAATCTCCTTGCAGATAGATCACTGCATAGAGCCCTTTAGGTTTTCGCATATATTTGTCTTCAGAAAGAGCAGACAGCTGTGCAAGATCAGCCACTTTTGTAATGAAAAATGCATAATGGTCCGTGATGCCTTGTCTCAGATCATTCACGGACATGACAGCTCCGTAAGGATGCCCGGTATTGAATTGATTGGTATTGACATATCCGATGTGATCACTGAGGGCAGCGATGATCGTATCGTGCTGGTCAGTACCCAGGTAGGGTGTGGTGATCATGATCTCTTCCGGATATTCAGCGAGAAATGGTTCGGAAAGTCCGTTTTGAAATCGAATACCGGTACCTTCTGTTACCAGTTCCAGCTTGGTTCGAATTACTTGTTCAATACGCTTCAAATGCAGGAGTTCTTGCTGAACTTTCTTTTGCTGTGCCAGCAGCATGGCAGTCAGATCTTCCGGATTCCGGTTGTCGATATAAGTTTTGATCTCTTTTAATGGCATCCCCAGATCTTTTAAACAGGTAATGGTAAAAAATACATCGCACTGACTTTCACTGTAATAACGATATCCGCGTTCATCGGTATAAGCCGGCTGGAAAAGTCCGATCTCATCATAATGGATCAGGGTTCGTTTGTTTGTATTACAGAGCTTTGCGAAGGCACTTGTGTTTATACATGGAATGTTATATTTTTGCATAATTATTCAAATACTCCTTGACTATACCGTAACGGTATACCCTATTATAATAGCATTACTGAAAAATTACAATAAAGTGAGGATATATTATGCCTGAATTAAGTAAACGCGTACAGGAATTTACCGATTCCGTAATCAGAAGAATGACAAGAATCAGTGATGAGCACGGTGCAATTAACTTATCCCAGGGTTTCCCGGATTTCGATCCGCCACAGGAGATCATGGATGCTCTTGCAAAAGCAGCACATGAGGGCCCGCACCAGTACTCCATTACCTTTGGTGCCGAGAATTTCCGCGAGGCACTTGCAAAAAAACAGGGAAAAGCGATCGGCAGAGAAATCAATCCGGATACTGAGATTGTTGTAACATGCGGCGGCACAGAGGCAATGATGGCGACTATGATGACCATCTGTAATCCGGGTGACAAAGTTATGGTATTCTCTCCGTTCTATGAGAACTATGGCGCAGATGCGATCCTTTCCGGAGCAGAACCAATCTATATTCCGCTGGTTCCGCCGAACTATGACTTTGATATCAACCTGATCGAGGACGGTTTCAAACAGGGCGCGAAAGCGATCATCATCTGTAACCCATCCAACCCGTGCGGTAAAGTGTTTACAGAAGAAGAACTGATGGCGATCGGCAAACTTGCGATCCAGTATGATGCATTCTGTGTAACTGATGAAGTGTATGAGCATATGGTTTATGCACCGAATAAACATACATGCATGGCTTCCTTACCGGGCATGTATGAGCATACCATTACATGTAACTCTCTTTCCAAGACATACTCCATCACAGGCTGGAGACTTGGTTACCTGATCGGACCGGAATGGGTGATCGAAGGTGCAAAGAAAGTTCACGACTTCTTAACCGTAGGAGCAGCAGCTCCACTTCAGGAGGCAGCAACGGTTGGATTAAACTTCCCGGAATCCTACTATGAGAATCTTCTTGCATTATATACAAAGAAAAGACAGTATTTCTTAGACGGTCTTGACCGCATCGGTTTAAAACATAATATTCCACAGGGAACTTACTTCGTTATGATCGATATCCAGGAGTTCTTAGATCTTCCGCAGTTTGCAGGCTATACAGATCTGGAATTCTGTGAGTGGATGATCAAGAATATCGGTGTTGCGGCAGTTCCGGGTTCCAGTTTCTTCCGTGAGAATGTAAACAACCTGATCCGTCTCCACTTTGCAAGAGAAGAGAAGACTATGGATGAGGCACTGACACGTCTTGCAAAGATGGCTGATTTATTAAAGTAAGGATTGAATATGGAAAAATACAGTACCTATTTTTGCAATTATTCCATTGGCGAAAATTGCTATGATGAAGTTCCGGGTGTCTGCGCACGTTATGGCAGTAAAATCTTGCTGATCGGCGGTGAGAAGGCGATGAATGCAGGTCGTGAAAAACTGGAGCTGGCTCTGTTTGGAACGAAGTTTGTGATTGTAGATGCAGTGAACTATGGACATGAGTGTACTCATGCTGCAATTACGAAACTGGCGAAGTATGCAAAAGCTCTTGGCGTGGATATGATCTTCGGTATGGGCGGAGGAAAAGCACTGGATACGGCCAAAGGTGCTGCCTGCGAAGCAGGACTTCCGGTATTTACATTTCCGACCATCGCAGCCACATGTGCAGCGACCACTGCTTTAAGTGTGGTTTACCGAGAGGATGGAAGTTTTGATGAGTTTTATTTCTTCGATCGTCCGGCCGTTCACAGCTTTATCGATTTAGCAATTATCGCAAGTGCACCGGCAATTTATCTGCAGGCAGGTATGGGCGATACCATCGGAAAATACTTTGAGTGTCATTTTTCCGCAAGAGGAGATCAGTTAGCCCATCCGTCCGCTTTGGGAAGAGCCATCAGCAACATGTGTTATTTCCCACTTCGTGATTGTGGGGTCCAGGCATTAAAGGATTGC
>JAFYOD010000035.1 GCA_017556515.1 Lachnospiraceae bacterium | reverse complement strand
TACGATCCAGAGATCGGTGTACCGCATTTCCAACGCGGATGTGCTGATCATTGGTGGAACTTCCCTGACAGTATATCCGGCCGCGGGACTGATCGACTATTATAATGGAAATAAATTAGTATTGATCAATAAATCTGTAACACCGATGGACAGCCGTGCGGACCTTGTGATCAGTGGTGCGATCGGAGAGATCTTGGGAGATGCAGTCGGTGTTTAAGAGAGGAAGATGACTATGGTATATGAAGTTGGCGATATTGTAAAACTGAAAAAGCCACATCCGTGCGGAAGTCAGGAATGGGAAATTCTCCGCGTGGGTGCGGATTTCCGCTTGAAATGTATGGGCTGCGGTCACATGGTCATGGTCACAAGACAGCTGGTTGAAAAAAGCACCAGAGGCCTTAGAAAACCGGACGGAACAGTAGAAAAATAACCAAAAAAACAGTGAAAAAAGTGCGGAAAATTGTTGTAGAAAATGCTTGCAATTCCTGCACTTTTTTGCTATTATAAATAACTGTGACATATTAAATCCTTGCTCTCGTAACTGAAGGCGAGGGCCAGAGACCACAAGGAGGAAAAAATAATGAACAAATACGAATTAGCAGTTGTTCTGAGCGCAAAGCTTGAGGATGAAGAGAGAGCAGCAGCACTCGAGAAAGTAAAAGGTTACGTTACACGTTTCGGCGGCGTGATCACAGATATCGACGAGTGGGGCAAGAAGAGACTCGCTTACGAGATCCAGAAGCAGAAAGAAGGCTTCTATTACTTCATCCACTTCGAAGCACCGGCTACATGCCCGGCTGAGCTCGAAGGTCGTATGCGTATTATGGAGTCCGTAATGCGTTACCTTTGCGTAAGACAGGACGCATAATAGAGAAAGAGTGATTATATGAATAAAGTTATCCTTATGGGTCGATTAACCAGAGACCCGGAAGTTCGTTACTCCCAGGGTGAGCGCTCCATGGCTATCGCAAGATACACTCTTGCAGTAGACAGAAGAGGCAGAAGAGGTCAGGATGGAGAACAGACCGCTGACTTCATTAACATTGTTGCTTTCGACCGTGCCGGCGAATTTGCTGAAAGATATTTTCGTCAGGGCATGCGCGTGCTGGTAACAGGAAGAATCCAGACCGGCAGCTATGTAAATAAGGATGGCCAGAAGGTCTATACAACAGATATCGTTGTTGAAGATCAGGAGTTCGCAGATAGCAAGGGCCAGGGTGGCGATAACGGCACATTTGGCGGAAACAGCTACGGCGGCGGTAACACATTTGGCGGCAATACATTCGGAGGTGGAAACACATTCGGTGGCAACCGTGGAGGTTACCAGCAGGCAACAAGACCTGCACCGTCCAGCGCGATCGGCGATGGTTTCATGAATATTCCAGATGGAGTCGAAGACGAAGGACTTCCATTCAACTAAACCTTACAGGAGGTAAATTAAAATGGCTTTCAATAAGAATGATAAGGCTGATTCTACAAGAGTTAGAAGAGGCGGCATGCATAGAAGAAAAAAAGTTTGCGTATTCTGCGGCGAGAAGAACGGTGAGATCGATTACAAAGATACAAACAAACTTAAAAGATACGTTTCCGAGAGAGGTAAAATCCTTCCGAGAAGAATCACAGGCAACTGCGCTAAGCACCAGAGAGCTTTAACAGTAGCTATCAAGAGAGCACGTCACGTTGCTCTTATGCCGTACACATGCGAATAATTCGATTCGCATAGATACGAATTGAGAATTGAAACCCTTGAGCATTGAGGAATCAGTGCTTGAGGGTTTTTTGTATTTCCGAGGATTGAAATATACATTGCATTTATGCTCCGGGTAGGATACGATGATAGTAGATCAAACCTAAATGGAGGATTTATGATGGAACGCAGAGCAATTAAGAAAAAAGCACCATATGTAGAAAAAACCTTGGAATGGCTGGAGAAGGTCAGTGATCGTTCGGTTTTATATCGTGACATTGATCCGTTTCATCAGGTATTTCAGTTCACAGAGCATGTATATAGTATTTTCGAAGAATGTGCCAACGGAGGCAGTGATCTGTGGATCAATCTGATCGAGGGAGAGTCTGCTGCGTTGCTGGTAGATACGGGGTACGGAATTGGTGATCTCGCGAAATTGGTTCGCCACCTGATCGGAGATAAGAAGCTTTATGTGGTGAATACACATGAGCACTATGACCATGTGCTGGGAAATTGCAGATTCGACCGTGTGTATTGTCATCCTTATGCATTACCATTCATCAAAGAGAATTATATGAGCCAGGATATGTTTTCTCCGTACATGGACGAGAATGGTAACGGTATCTATTTGGACTTTAATAAAAATGACCTTCCGGAATTCAAGGGATATGAACTGGTTCCGTGTAATGACGGGGATCGTTTTGAACTGGGGGAAGATCATTTTGTTGATGTGATCTATACTCCGGGACATGCAGCAGGCGGTCTGAGTTTTCTGGACCGAAAAAACAGAATTCTGTTTACCGGAGCTATGCATAGCGGAAACACTTTGATCGAAGGTTTGCAGGAGCAGTATCGGGAATATAATACGGTGGAAGCTTTTGCGGATGCATTGGAGATCATAAAGGAGAAAGAGTTGGATTCTTTTGACTGGATCTATGCGGCCCATGAAATCCCGGTATTAGAAAAAGGATACTTACCGGAGCAGTTGGAAGTATGTAAAGATTTGATCAGGGACCATGCTTGCAACGAGAGTATTACATATGATGAGAATGGAAGAGAATGCTATTGCCATATGGTTGGAAATGCCGGTCTCCGTTATTTCCGGACATCTTTTAGAACGAAATAAGTATAACTATCTTGAAATTGCAAATATTAATCCTAAGTCTACTCAGGCTTAGGATTTTTGCATTTCAGGAGGATCTACTATGACGTTTTATGATAGAGCGAAGGAGTTAAATGAAGAATTGATAGAGAATCGAAGATATCTGCATCAGCACGCGGAGGTGGGATT
>JAFYOD010000278.1 GCA_017556515.1 Lachnospiraceae bacterium | reverse complement strand
TATGATATGGAGGATCTGTTTCAGATCGGAAGCATCGGTCTGATCAAAGCGATCGATAAATTCAATCTGGAAATGGATGTGAAGTTTTCCACATATGCAGTTCCGATGATCATGGGAGAAATCCGGCGTTTTTTGAGAGATGACGGGATGATCAAGGTTAGCCGGCCGTTGAAAGAATTGGCAATAAAGGCAGGTCTTGCCAGAGAACGTCTGGAGTATAAATTGGGGCGAGAACCAACGATTGAAGAAATTGCAAAGGAAGTAGGATACAGTCGAGAAGAAGTGGCTGCATCGTTCGAAGCCGGTGCAGAGGTAGAATCCATTTATCGTCCCTTAAATTTCGAAGATGAATCAGGTGGATGTTTGATCGATAAACTATCAGGCAGTGACTTGGAAAATGAACATTTATTGAATCGAATGGTTTTGACGGAAGTTTTAAAAGGACTAAAGCCACAGGAACAGCAGATTATTTTTGCAAGATATTTTGAGAATCAGACCCAGACCATGATTGCCAACAGCCTGGGTATTTCTCAGGTACAGGTATCCAGACTGGAAAAACGGATCTTAAACGAACTTCGAGCAAAACTATTTGTATAGAATCGAGCGAACCGATGCATATTAAGAATGTCAGCAAAACTGATAATGGTGCAGGACGGAGAACTTGTATGAACTCAATAAAAGATAAACTTCATTTTTTAACAGCGATCTTGTTGCTGATCCTCATCGGTTTTACGGTGTGGTATGTATTGTTTTACCTTCAGGGGCCGAACGTAAGCTCTGACGGTACCCTGGTTTATCAGGAGGTCGGAAGGCTGGTAGCATATGGCTAATGAGATCGTATATTTGAAAATCGCACAGATGACAGAAGTACACAAAACAGATGTGTATCTAAGAGATATTGCGGAGATATATTGTCAGGACCGCTCTATTGAGGCAAAAGCAAAAACAATAAAAGTCGCTTCTTTTCATGCAAGAGGAAAGAAGGAGAGCAATCCATATATTGGCAGTGTGATGGAATTGGTAGGGCGATTAGAGGAGATAGGAAAGAACATAGAGATAAACAATATCGGGCAGACAGATTTTGTGATCAGCTACAAACCAAATGCAAAGCCAATCCTTATATTCGAATGGTTGAAGACAGTTTTTATTTCTGTGATCGCATTTTTTGGTGCAGCTTTTGCAATCATGACATTTAATAACGATGTGAATGTTCCGGATGTATTTAACAAACTGTATAATCTGGCAATGGGAGCAGAGGCAGAGGGATTGACCATATTGGAATGTTCCTATTCACTCGGGATTACGCTGGGAATTCTTGTATTTTTCAATCATTTTGCAAAATGGAAGCTGACTGTGGATCCGACGCCAATCGAAGTAGAAATGAGATTGTATGAGGAAAATCTAAACAAGACCATCATTCAGAATCATAGCAGGAAGGAAAGTGGGATCGATGTTTCTTAGACATGCATTCTTGTTTATTACCGGTATCAGTGCAGGAGGCATCGTTGCAGCCGGAATATTCGCATTTCTGGCAGTGATCGGTATTTTTCCAAGGCTGATCGATTTTACAGGAGAGCGGTCTCATATCCTATTGTGTGAGACTATGATGATCCTGGGAGGGGCTTGGGGCTGTGTGATCGATCTGTATGAGATCCCCCTTTTGACCGGAGGTTCCATCTTTCTTGCAGTCATGGGAAGTGCAATAGGAATTTTTGTCGGAGCACTTGTTATGTCTCTGTCTGAAACATTGAAAGCATTTCCTGTTTTTTCCAGACGTGTGAAATTTGGTACCGGGCTCCAATATACAATCACATCAATGGCAGTCGGAAAATGTATCGGTTCTTTGATCTATTTCATATATGGGTTTGCAGATTAAAGATAAACAATATGGAGATTACAGATGGAAATCAATAAAAAAGAATATGGAACGTATGTAAAAGAAGTGACTCCTGTATTCAGCGTGTGGAAAAATATGAGGAATGCATTTCTTGTCGGTGGGGTCATATGCACGGTCGGACAGACACTTACGAATTTATTTCTATTCATGGAAATGGAGAAAGAAGTTGCATCTGCTTGGACAACCTTATGTCTGATCGGAGGCAGTATCTTGCTGACCGGCTTTAATCTTTATCCGAAAATTGTAAAGTTTGCAGGAGCGGGAGCTCTGGTACCGATCACAGGATTTGCAAATTCCGTAGTAGCTCCGGCGATTGAATATAAGGCAGAGGGTCAGGTGTTCGGTGTGGGATGTAAGATTTTCACGATTGCAGGCCCTGTGATCCTGTATGGAATTTTCAGTAGTTGGCTTTTGGGTGTTATTTACTGGATCGGAAGTTATGCCGGATGATGATGAAATGAAGGAGGGAAACTCTATGAAAGAAAAACAAAGAGGAAAAGCAAGCGTGATCTTTCAACATCCGCCGTTTATTATAGCTGCTGCTTCAGTGGTCGGGAAAAAGGAAGGAGAGGGGCCTTTGGGGCAGTATTTTGACCAAATAGAGGCAGATTCTATGCTTGGAAAAAAGACCTGGGAAGAGGCGGAGAGTGAACTTCAAACCAGGGCGGCAACGTTGGCAATTGAAAAGAGCGGGCTGAAAAAAGAAGAAATTCGATACTATTTTGGTGGTGATCTTCTTGCACAGCTGATCGCAACCACTTTTGGTGTTATGAACCTGGAGTTTCCGATGTTCGGAATTTACGGTGCCTGCTCCACGATGGGAGAAGCAATGGGACTGGGATCCATGGTTGTGGAAGGTGGATTTGCAGATCATGTCATTGTAACAGCTTCCAGTCACTTTGCATCTGCAGAAAAGCAGTTCCGGTTTCCTTTGGAGTATGGGAATCAGCGCCCATATTCTGCTACCTGGACTGTAACCGGGTGTGGCTCTGTGATCTTGTCTGCAGGTCATGGGAAGAATCCTTTGGCAAAAATCGCCGGCGTCACAACCGGGAAAATTGTAGATATGGCATTTAAAGATTCCATGAACATGGGAGCTGCCATGGCAATGGCTGCATTGGATACGATTCTTACAAATTTTAGGGATCTGGCTGTCGATGAAACATACTATGACAAGATCGTTACAGGGGATCTGGGACAGATTGGACGCAGATTACTGCTGGACTATCTGGTAAAAGCCGGATATGACATAGAAAGTCGTTATATGGATTGCGGGATCGAGATCTTTCGAGATGAAACGCAAGATACTCATGCCGGGGGAAGCGGCTGTGGATGTTCTGCGTCTGTTCTCTGTGCCTATCTTTTGCCCAAAATCCGAGAAGGGGTCTGGAAACGTGTACTGTTTGTTCCGACAGGAGCATTGCTTTCAACGGTCAGCTATAATGAAGGTAAGAGTGTTCCGGGGATTGCACATGCTGTAATTTTAGAAACTTGCGACGGAGAACAGGAGGGGTGATATGGACTATTTGAAGGCGTTCCTGACAGGTGGGATCATCTGTGCGTTAGTACAGTTTTTAATGGACAAGACAAAACTGTTGCCGGGAAGGATCATGGTGATTCTTGTGGTCAGCGGAAGTATATTGGGATTCTTGGGCGTCTATCAGCCGTTTTCCGAATGGGCAGGAGCCGGCGCAACAGTTCCTCTCTTGGGCTTTGGAAATCTCCTCTGGACCGGCATTCACAAGGCGGTTACAGAGGATGGAATTTTGGGACTTTTTAAGGGCGGATTCACGTCCAGCGCAGTGGGAATCTCAGGCGCTTTGATTTTTGGCTATCTGGGATCATTAATTTTTAAGCCAAAGATGAAGCATTAAACGACAATGATTGACAGTAATTACTCGTTATAGTAAAATAGTAAAAGTATTTTTTTATAAAGGAGTGATTATCTCGTGGATATAGACAGTTGTCTATTATTTCTATTCTTTCTCTTATGTTCCGCGTATTTCGCATGTTGCGAAACTGCGTATACAGCGGTGAGCAGAGTGCGGCTTCGCACCATGGCCGATAAAGGCAATAAGCGGGCAAAAAAAGCCCTTTGGATCTGTGACAGATTTGATAAAACTCTGACCACGATCTTGATCGGCAACAACATTTTCCATGCCAGCTGTGCGTCCTTGTCTGCGTTATTGGTGATGCGTCAGTTCTCTTCTGAGTATGTTGTGTACGGTACGGTTATTACGACCATTATCGTATACTTATTTGCAGAGATGCTTCCGAAGAGTCTTGCAAAGGCAAGAAGTGAAGAGATTTCATTGATCTTTGCATCCAGTATGCAGTTTTTTGTTCGCGTATGTACGCCGGTGTCATTTTTATTCTCCGGTATCTCCAACATATTATCGCATTCACTGGCAGCCGAAGATTCCGGAAAGGTGACCGAAGAAGATCTGCTGAACATTATTGAGACGATTGAAGATGAAGGTGTATTAGAGCCGGAAAAACAGGCACTTGTAAATTCAGCTATGGAGTTTGGACAGAAACGTGCAGAGGATGTTATGATCCCGATCGAATCCGTCGTTCGTGTATCCAGTTCCACTTCCATTGATAAGCTGGCTGAGTTTATTCGTATGTCCCCATATTCTCGTATCCCGATCTTTGAGGGAAGAGAAGATAATATTGTAGGAATCCTTCCGACCAATGATTTCCTGAACCGCTATGTACAGAAACAGCCGATTATGCTTCGTAAGATGCTGTTAAAACCGTATGTATTTGATAAGAAGATCGAGGTTTCCGAACTGCTTCAGAGGATGAGACTGAACAAACTCCACATGGTATTTATCTGCGATGAAAACCGTAAAAAAGTGGGAGTTATCACAATGGAAGACATTCTGGAAGAGCTGGTTGGAGATATTCAGGACGAAAGCGATACAGGCGAAGGCCTGCATCTGATGTAGGAAGGAGGATACGTGTATGGCATATATTTGTATTATCCTTTTACTATTTGGTTCTGCGTTTTTCTCCGGATCTGAGATCGCTTATACATCTCTCAATAAGCTGAAACTGAAAAAAGAAAGTGAAAATCCCAAGGGAGTCATGAAGGTTGTTTTGTACATATACAACCATTACGACCGTGCATTATCGACCATCCTGATCGGAAACAATCTGGTAAATATTGCAGCGACTTCTATCGCGACAGTTCTTGCTGTCAGCCTTGCTGATTCTATGGCAGGCAAGATTACAGACGATGTGGCCTCTACACTGGTTACTGTGATCATGACAGTATTGATTCTGATTTTTGGTGAGATCACTCCGAAAATGGTGGCAAGACGATGCAGTGAATCTATTGCAAAGTTTGCTGCTTATCCACTGAGTGTATTGATGATCCTGTTCTTTCCTGCTGTTCTGATCACAACAGGCGTTGTAAATCTCTTTAGTCTGCTTTGGAAAAAAGATGACAGAGAAGATGTAACGATTACAGAAGAGGAATTTGAAAATATTTTGGATACGGTAGAAGATGAAGGTATTATCGATGAAAATCAGACCGATCTTTTACAATCCGCCCTGGAATTCACGGATCAGGACGCAGCAGACATCCTGACTCCACGAATCGATGTTATTGGTTTCGAGATCAATGACAGTATGGAATATATCTTAAAGACTATTTCAGAGACTCAGTTCTCCAGATTCCCGGTATATGAGCGTACCATTGACCATATTATCGGTGTTTTATACGTGAAGCATCTCTTAAAAGAGTTGATGGTAAACAAGGATGTGGAACTTAAGAGCCTGATCCTGGAACCGATCTATATTCCGAAAACAATGAAATTACATTCTATTATGAATGAGTTTCGTACCAGCCAGACTCATATGGCAGTTGTTGCAGACGAATACGGCGGAACCATGGGTATTGTTACCATGGAGGACGTATTAGAGCAGCTGGTTGGTGAAATTTGGGATGAAAATGATGATATTGTCAACGACTGGCAGGAACTTTCTCCAACACGCTTTGAATGTTCCGGAGACATGAACCTGAGTGAGCTGTTTGATCATCTGGATCTGGATGATGAAGAACTGGAAACTGACTGTACCACAGTTGGTGGATGGGCAGCAGAGGTGATCGGTGCAATGCCGGTTGAGTTCGACGCGTTTGACTATAAGAATTTTACGATTCTTGTGAAACATGTGGATGAGAATCATCGAATTGAAAGAATGCTGATCTTAAAACATAACTTTGGAAACGAAGAAGAATAAAAAGTTAGCGCCGGGAGCGATTGCTCTCGGCGCTTATTTTTGTTGATTTGACGTTTACGGTCTGTTTGCAGCAGGACCGTAATTGGCAGGACCATAGTTGTTAGAAGAATCAGAATTTACTGAACTGCTGTAACCAGGTCCGATATAACCAGATCCTAACGGGATCGTGGTGATCGTGGAAGAAGAGGAGTTGTCGTCTTCACTTTCTTCCGGAAGAGTTTCTGTGTATGTGGTGTGAAGAATACACGGTTCCGGCTGAACAACATAGTTTGAATCATCGGTAGCTCCGGTCTCATTCGCCGGGAGTACCATAGCTGCACGCTGGATCTTGGATTCTTCCGGACAGAACTCTGTCGGAGAACCGCCGGACTCTGCACAGACAGTTGTCAATACATGATGGGTACAGATCTCGGTCGGAGCAGTACCTTTTTCAAAGTACTCTGTATAAATGGAACTTCCACGCGGGTCCAATTCACAGATGCCCGGGCTCGGGAGCATACCGGATTTGCGGCATACCTGAACTGCTTCGATCGAATCCGGCATATGGAAGCCTGTATCAGCAAGGCCTTCGTGTGCCTTGGTCATGATCTTGCGCCAGATCTTCTTGTGATAAGAAGTGCTGCTGCCGATTGCAGAAATTTTCTGGTTTTCATCACATCCGGACCATACACCTGCAGTGTAGTGCGGAGTGTAACCAACGAACCAGATATCATTGTTGTCGGATGTTGTACCGGACTTACCGGCATTGGACATTCCCGGAATATTTGCAGACGGGCTGGTGGAGTTTAAACTAACTCCCGGAGAAGCATACATCAGACTGCTCTCCATGGACTGAGCCATTGCATCTGTTAAGAGGAATGCGGTAGATTCCTTGATCACACGTCTTGTTTCCGGTTCGTTTTCAAGGATAACCTTGCCATCGTGGTCAAGGATCTTTGTGAAGAATACCGGTTTGGTGTAAATACCTTCATTGGCAATGGCTGCATAAGCAGCAGTCAGTTCCAGGTTAGAAACACCGGCCGTAATACCGCCAAGAGCAGTGGATGCATTATAATCGCTGTCTGTCAAGGAAGTAATTCCGAAGTTTCTGGTGTATTCTACACCAAGTTCTGCAGTAACGGTTTCCATCATACAACGAACCGTTACAATATTCATAGAATAAACAATACCGTCTCGGATGCTGCTGTATCCGAAATAGCCTTTGCTGCCGTACCAGTTTCGGAAAGTTTTTGCACCGACTGTATACGGAGCGTCATAGTAAACAGAAGCCAGGGTATCGCCACAAGTGTCAATTGCCGGAGCAAAGGTTGTCAGTACCTTAAATGTGGAACCAGGCTGTTTTACTGTATTGGTGGCACGGTTCAAGGATCGGCTGATCTCTTTTTCACCGCGACCTCCATTGATCGCTTTGACATATCCCGTGGACTGATCCATGAGAACGAAGGAGAGCTGTGGCTGCAGTACATAATAGGTAGACTCGCCAAGTACAGTATCGCCTTCTTTTAACATTGCTGCCTTGTAAGTTTCGATCGCTTCCGCAGCTTCCTCCTTGGAAGAGAAGAGTCCGTCAAAGGATGCTCGTCCAAGGTCTTTTTTGAAGTAACTCTTCATGCTCTCATCCGAGTAATGAGTGGTAGTGCCATCTGCATGCTGGAGAGAGAGACGATAATCAACAGAATAATAAATTACATCATAGTTGTCTTCATTATTGACTTCGTGGTCAACGATTGCCTGAAGATGAGGATCCTGGGTTGTATAAATAGAAAGACCGCCGGAGAAAAGAAGGTTATATGCCTGTGTTTCAGAATAGCCTTTCTTTTCCTGAAGAGCTTCGAGAACCTGCTCGATCAGCTCATCGGTAAAGTACGTATAAGCAGTATTTGTTTCCTTGGCAACCAGATCGACGTTCTGGATCCTGGAGTAAACATCGTCGGCCAGAGCTTCTTCCTGCTCTGACTTGTCAATATAACCCTGCTCATACATATACTGTAAAATAACGCGGCGCTTGTCCTCATTATTTTTCCGTCCCTTTTCGGAAATCGGGTTTAACTTGGATGGGTTCTGAGTAATACCGGCAATAACCGTACATTCGGAAAGTGTAAGTTCCGATACGTCTTTATCAAAATAACGTTTTGCAGCCGCTTTTACACCCAGAGTATTATTTCCCAGGTTGATCGTATTCAGATAGTTTTTTAGGATAATCTTTTTATCCATAACTTTTTCCAGCTTGATCGCCAGATACCATTCCTGGATCTTACGTTCCAGAGTTTCTCCGAAGGTATCTTCGTTACCGCCTGCAAAGACGTTGTTTTTGATCAGCTGCTGTGTCAATGTACTTCCGCCGCCTGCGGGATTATTGGTCAGGACACCGACAACCGCACGCATGATCGCACGGAAATCAATTCCTTTGTGGTCCCAGAAACGAGCATCTTCGATCGCTACAAACGCATCGATCAAGTCTTGTGGAAGTTCATCATAAGTCGCCTCCAGACGGTTTGCGCCGGATTTGACCAGTGTCTCAGTAAGATTGCCCTCGCTGTCGTAGACCATGGTGGCAAAGCCACTTGGCTCAATACTTGCCACATTGATCTCAGGAGCAGAATCAATAATACCTTTAAAGACTCCATAACCCAGACTGACACCAAGCACAAAAACAAAGGCAGCCATTACAAGAGCAAGCTTGATACAGTAAAGCAATAGCTTGTTGGTCACCTTCTCTGATTTTGCGGTGGTCTTTTTCAGCTTCCGGGTTACGTCATTTTTTCCATATTTCATTCAGGAAGCCTCCTTTACCATTTTGATATTATATCAAATTTTTTTTCAATAATAAATAGCTATTGTGGATTTTGTTCGAATGTATTATGATATTTTTGACACCCAAGTGGGAAAATATAAGAAAAACAGGAGAGTTTCCATGGCAGACAGTTATAAAATTCTTTACGAAGGCGGAGAAGCGGAGATCGAAGTGAAGAAATCACGTTTTATTGCCAATACAAAACCGGTAAGATCTGAAGAAGAAGCGGTTGCTTTTATTGCGGAAATGAAGAAAAAATACTGGGATGCCAGACATAACTGTTCTGCATTCACGATTGGTATGAATCATGAACTGACCCGCTGCAGCGATGACGGAGAGCCGGCGCAGACTGCGGGACGTCCGATGTTGGATGTACTTTTGGGTGAGGACATCCACAATATGTGTGTTGTAGTGACCAGATACTTTGGCGGAACTCTTCTCGGTACAGGAGGACTGGTACGTGCTTATTCCGGTGCGGTAAAAGAAGGTCTTGAGATGAGTGAGATCGTGGAAAAACACCGCGCATTCGAGATGATGGTTGAAACAGACTATACAGGTGTGGGCAAGATTCAGTACATCTTAGGTCAGGAAGGAATTACGATTCTGGATAGTGTATACACAGATAAAGTAGAGTTCCAGCTGCTCGTTCCGGTGGCTCAGTACGACGGACTTGTCAAGAAGATTACAGAGGGAACCAGCGGTGGCGCGAAGATCGAGAAAGGCGATGAGATCTGGTACGGTCTTTTAAATAAAGAAGTGATCCTGTTCGAGGAATAAATTCTTTAGAAAGCAAGAAATGTATTTGATTTGGTGCTTGCATTTTGTCATGCACGGTGCTATAATCTTGACTCGGAAAATTGACCTGGATTTTGAATTGCCTGAAACCCGGCCATTCAAAATCCTTTTTTTATTCAAAGAGAGGTTAAATATATGAAGATCAAGCGTGAAGACATTAGAAACGTAGCGATCATTGCCCATGTTGACCATGGTAAAACAACACTGGTAGACCAGCTCTTAAAGCAGAGTGGTGTATTCCGTGAAAATCAGGAAGTTGCAGAGCGTGTTATGGACTCCAATGATATCGAGCGTGAGCGTGGTATCACAATCCTTTCCAAGAACACAGCTGTTTTCTATAAAAATAAAAAGATTAACATCATTGATACACCGGGACATGCAGATTTCGGCGGAGAAGTAGAGCGTGTGCTGAAAATGGTAGACGGTGTAATCCTTGTTGTCGATGCATTTGAAGGTCCGATGCCGCAGACAAAGTTCGTTCTGCAGAAAGCATTAGAGTTAGAGCTTCATGTTATCGTATGTATCAACAAGATCGACCGTCCGGAGGCAAGACCGGATGACGTTATCGATGAGACATTAGAGTTATTCATGGATCTGGATGCATCTGATGAGCAGTTAGATTGTCCGTTCGTATATGCTTCCGCAAGATCCGGTTTTGCGAAAAAAGAAATGAGCGATCCGGAAGTGGATATGAGCCCGTTATTCGAAACAATTGTTGATTATATCCCGGCTCCGGAAGGTGATCCGGAAGCAGAGACTCAGATGCTGATCAGTACCATCGACTTCAATGAGTACGTTGGCCGTATCGGTGTTGGTAAGATCGACAATGGTTCTATTCGCGTGAACCAGGAGTGCGTGATCGTAAACCATCATGAACCGGATAAGAAGAGAAAAGTTAAAATCGGTAAATTATACGAGTACGACGGTTTGAACCGTGTGGAAGTGCAGAGTGCACAGATCGGTTCCATCGTAGCGATCACAGGTATTACAGATATTCATATCGGAGACACGGTATGTGATCCGGAGAATCCGGAAGCGATCCCGTTCCAGAAGATTTCCGAGCCGACAATTTCCATGAACTTCATGGTCAATGACAGCCCGTTAGCAGGTCAGGAGGGCAAATACATCACTTCCCGTCATATCCGTGACCGTTTATTCAGAGAGTTAAATACAGACGTATCCCTTCGTGTAGAAGAGACAGAGTCTGCAGACTGTTTCAAAGTATCCGGTCGAGGTGAACTTCATTTGTCCGTTCTTATCGAGAATATGAGACGTGAAGGCTTCGAGTTCGCGGTAAGTAAGGCAGAGGTTATTTACAAAACTGACGAGAGAAACCGCAAGTTAGAGCCGATGGAGATCGCATACGTAGATGTTCCGGAAGAGTTCTCCGGTTCTGTTATCCAGAAACTGACAAGCCGTAAAGGTGAACTTCAGGGTATGAGCCCGGCAAACGGCGGCTATACAAGACTTGAATTTGCAATTCCGTCCAGAGGTCTGATCGGTTATCGTGGCGAGTTCCTTACAGATACAAAGGGTAACGGTATCTTAAACACAATCTTTGACGGATATTCTGAGTATCGTGGTGATCTGAGCTACAGAAAGAACGGTTCTCTGATCGCGTTCGAGGCTGGTGAATCCATCACTTATGGTCTGTTCAATGCACAGGAGCGTGGCGCTCTTTTCATCGGACCTGGTGTAAAAGTATACTCCGGTATGGTTGTTGGCTCCTGTCCGAAAGCAGAAGACATTGAGTTAAACGTATGTAAAACAAAGAAACTGACTAACACTCGTTCCTCCAGTGCAGATGAGGCATTAAAGTTGACACCGCCTCGTGAGATGAGCTTAGAGCAGTGCTTAGACTTCATCGATACAGATGAGCTTCTTGAGGTAACTCCGAAGAGCCTTCGTATCAGAAAGAAGATCTTGGATCCGACCATGCGTAAGAGAGCAGCATTTAATAAGAAAAATCAGCAGTAATTTAAATATCCCGGTATATGGCAGAGCGTGTCGTGTACCGGGATTTTGAGTTGTATCAGTCAAGTTTTTTATTGTCTTAATATGTGACTATATGGTATGATAGCCGAAAATACAGTGAGGTTCATTATACAGAACATATCGACTGGTCTTTGTATAAACATTTTGGATTTGAACTCAGAGAAACAAACGTAATCCGAGGAAGTTCTATTCAGCATTATTCTATGGTACGCGATCTCAAATAAGAAAGATGATCGCGATTATTTGTCAGGAGGAAAATTATGAGCATTGTTACAAAATTAAGTGACACACTTGTTAAAGTGAGCGGCAGTGTGAGTTCCGTGAATGCTTCTGCATTCGAAGAAGAACTCTTTGCTGCTATTTTAGGCCAGGATCTGACCATTGATGCAGAAAATCTGACTTACATATCTTCAGCCGGCCTTCGGGTATTGCTGAAGGCAAAAAAGAATCTGAAGGGCCAGGTAGTAATTGAAAATGTAAGTCCGGAAGTTTATGAGATTCTGGATATGACAGGATTCACTGAAATCCTTACTGTTCGCAAAGCTCTTCGTCAGATCTGTGTAGATGGTTTAAAGGAGATCGGACATGGTCAGAACGGACATGTCTATCGTATTGATCCGGACACGATTGTTAAGGTGTTTAGACCGAACATCGATTACAGCATGGTGCAGAATGAGATTGCAAAGGCTAAGAGTGCATTTATGATGGGAATTCCAACTGCCATCTCTTACGATGTGGTAAAAGTTGGTCAGTGTTTCGGTGTGGTTTACGAGTTGTTAAATGCAAAAGATCTTGCTGGTTGCATGAAAGAAGATCCTGAACATCTGGAAGATTACGTTCGTATGTTTGCATCTGTTATGCGAGAAATGCATAGTATGGAGATTTCTTCCGAACAGTTCCCATCTGCCCGTGCGACGACTCTGGGTGCGCTGCCATATACAAAAGGCAGGATCTATACAGAGGAAGAGTACGAAAAGGTTAAGGCAATTATGGAAAATGTTCCGGAGCGTAAAACGTTTATCCATGGAGACTGCCATGCCGGTAATGTAATGCTTCAGGGAAATGAACTGATGTTTATCGACTTGGCTGGAGCAGGTTGTGGACATCCGATCTTTGACTTGATGAGCATGTATCTTACCGGTGCCTGCCATCAGGGTGAATTGTTCCAGTGCTATACTGCAGAAGAGGCTTATCACATTTGGAAGGTATTTCTTAGCACTTATTTGGATACGGAAGATGAAGCGTTTTTGGCAAAAGCTGAGCAGCAAGTTGCATTATTTTCATGTGCCAGATATTTGCTTGGTCTGTTAAGAATTCCGGATCTGATGAAACCGGAAGAGATGGTAGCATACAAGGCTAAATTCTTAGCATTATATGACAAAGGCATTGAACCACTGTGCTTCTAAAAAGTGGTTGAAACTCTATTTGTCCCAGTTCAATAGATATCATATTTGAAAGGACTCATATAATGAAACACATTTTAGTTAGTGCCTGTCTTTGCGGCAAAGACTGCAAATGGGACGGCGGAAATAATAGAAATCAAAAATTACTGGATTACATGGAATCCATGAAAGGAAAAGCAGAGTTCCATGAGGTTTGTCCTGAGCAGATGGGAGGACTTTCCACACCGCGCCTGGCATCCGAGATTTGTGTGGAAGACCGACGTGTCGTCAACACAGCCGGAGAAGATGTGACAAAGGAATTTGAACTTGGTGCAGAGTTGGCTCTGCAGGTTGCAAAAGAATATGGCTGCACTCTCGCAATTCTTAAAGAACGCAGTCCGTCATGTGGATGTCACGGTATCTACGATGGAACATTCTCGAAAAAAATCGTGGATGCGATGGGAAAAACAGCAGAGTTGCTGACGGCCAAAGGAATCCGTGTAATTGGAGAGTCTGAAATTTAAAGGAATCACTTGACTTTTTTACTTTGCATGGGTAATATAGTAGTCAGCGATTATATTTGAAAAAGGCATAGAAGGTGCATCAGGTACCTGTTTTCCGACAGAGAGGGAACGTCATCGGCTGGAAGCGATCCCGGGTTCAGACAGATTACCGAATTTCACACCGGAGCTGCGCGGTTGAAACATATCTGGCCAAGTGACCGGATTATAGCAAGTAGGCTGCGACGTCATTTGCACGTTACGCAATGTGAGGTGCCTGCTATCGGCAGGAATCAGGGTGGTACCGCGGATATTTCGTCCCTATTACGCTTTACGAGCGTAGTAGGGATTTTTTATTTTTATGCGCACTCGTGTGCAATTTCATCCGTCCCTGTTTTCGCAACAGGAAACCAAGAAAAAGGAGAAAAAAGAGATGAACATGAACGAAATCAGAGAGTCTTATCAGGCAGATCTTGAACTGGTAAAAGACGCAAAAGAATTAGCAGCGTTCTGGACAAAGTACCTCAGCAAAACAGGCTCCATTCAGGGCTTAATGGCTGGTATCAAGAACGTTCCGAAGGAAGAGAAAAAAGCTTACGGTCAGATGGTAAATGACATCAAGACTTGGGCACAGGATTTATATGATGCAAAGAAAGTGGAAGTAGAGAAAGCAGCGATGGCAGCTCGTTACGAGGATGAGACTGTTGACGTGACACTTCCGGTTAAGATGAGACCGGCCGGTAACCTTCATCCGTTAACTTCCATCAGAAATGAGATCATCGACGTATTCGCTGGTATGGGCTTCGAGATCTACGAAGGTCCGGAAATCGAGGATGATGATCACAACTTCACAAGATTAAACGTATTAAAAGATCACCCGTCCAGAGATATGCAGGATACATTCTGGTTAACAGAAGATCTTCTTCTCCGTACACATACATCTCCGGGACAGATCCGTGTGATGGATTCCAAGAACCCGCCGATCAAGGTTCTTGTACCGGGTAAAGTATTCCGTTCCGACAGTGACGCAACACATTCCCCGATGTTCTCCCAGATGGAAGGTCTTGTAGTTGATAAGAAGATCACACTTTGCGATCTTCAGGGTATGTTAGACCAGTTCGTAAAAGCTCTGTTCTCCGAAGAAGTAAAGACAAGACTTCGTCCGTCCTACTTCCCGTTCACAGAGCCGTCTGTAGAGGTAGACGTAAGCTGCTTCAAGTGTGGCGGTGCAGGTTGTTCCCTTTGTAAAGGTACAGGCTGGATCGAGGTTCTCGGCGGCGGTATCGTAAACAACAAGGTTCTTGAAAACTGTAACGTAGACTCCAACGAGTACTCCGGTCTTGCATTCGGTATCGGTATGGAGCGTATCGCAATGTTAAAATACGGAATCAACCACATGGGCAAACTGTTCGAAAACGATGTGGAATTCTTAAAACAGTTCAAGGCGTAATCGGAGGGTGACAAATGAAAGTTTTATATAGCTGGTTAAAAGAATATGTAGATATCGATATCTCCCACAAAGAACTGGAAGAGAAATTATTCTCCGCAGGTTTCGAGGTTGAGGGTATCGAATACTTAGGTGAAAATTTAGAAAAAGTTGTGGTTGGCCAGATCACATCCATGGAGCACTACGAGGGCACACATTTACAGATCTGCCACGTAAACTGCGGTCCGATGGGCGAAGATCATCTGATCTTAACAGGTGCTGACAACGTATTCGTTGGTGCTAAAGTTCCGGCTGCATTAGTTGGCGCAAAACTTCCGGTAGGTCTTGAGATCCAGCCGAGAAAAATGGTTGATATGATGTCTTACGGTATGCTCTGTTCCGGCGCTGAGATGAACCTGAACAAAGACTGGTATCCGGGTGCAGATGTAAACGGTATCATGATCTTAGACGAGGATGCTCCGCTTGGTATGGATATGAAAGAGTACCTGGAGTTAGATGATTATTTATTCGACATCTCCATCACAGCAAACCGTCCGGACTGTCAGTCTGTTCTTGGTATCGCAAGAGAGGTTGCTGCATTCCTTCACAAACCGTTAAAGAATCCGGATATGAGCTATGTGGAAGACGGCACAACAAACGAGGATATCAGCGTAACAGTTGTGGATAAAGATGTATGTCCGAGATACCTTGGTCACTACATTTACGATGTGAAATTCACAGAGTCTCCGCTTTGGATGAAGAGAAGACTGATTGCAGTTGGCCACAATGCGATCAATGCAATGGTTGATATCACAAACTACGTTCTCGTAGAGATCGGTCAGCCGATGCATGCATTTGACTTAAATACATTAGCAGGTTCCTCTATCGTTGTCAGAAGAGCAGCAGAGGGTGAAGAGCTTGTAACATTAGATGAGAAGCTTCGCGTATTAAATCCGAACAACCTTCTGATCTGTGATAAAGAGAAAGCAGTTGGCCTTGCAGGTATCATGGGTGGTCTCAACAGTGAGATCACAGAGAATACAACAAAGGTATTATTTGAGTCTGCAAAATTCATGAAAGACAGCGTTCGTAAGACATCCAGAAGCCTTGGTCTTCGTTCTGACGCTGCTGCAAGATTCGAAAAAGGTATCGATGAGTACACAGTCGAGTGCGGTATGGCTCGTGCCCTGAACCTGGTTCAGACACTTGGCATCGCAAAAGTAAGCTCCAGCCACTTCGATGAGTCTGCAGGTGCTTCTACAGAGAAGAGAGTGATCAATGTAGAGACAGCACGTGTAAACGGCGTACTTGGTATTGAAGTTCCGGAAGAGGAGATGGTAAAGATCCTCGAGGCTCTTCAGTTCGATGTAGAGCTTAACGACGGTGTTCTTACACTGGCGATCCCGAGATACCGTGATGATATCGAAAATTATCAGGATATCGCGGAAGAAGTAATCCGTGAGTACGGTTACGATAAAGTAGTTCCGACATTCCTTGATGCAGCTCAGGTTACAAAAGGTGGCTTCAATGCTGCTCAGCAGAAAGAACTTTCTGTGAAACAGTACCTCTGCACACAGGGTTACTATGAAGTTCAGACAATCGCAATGGTTGCAAAGAACGAGTTTGATATGTTCTTAATGCCGGAAGATGCAAAAGAGCGTCAGGTTATCGAGTTATTAAACCCGATCACAGAGAACTTAAGCATCATGAGAACGCTTATGGCTCCGTCCATGGTTCGCGTGATCGAGAACAACATTAAGAATGGCAACGAGGAAGTTCGTTTCTTCGAGTTAGCAAACATCTATCTTCCGAAGGCACTTCCGCTTACAGAGCAGCCGATCGAGAAGAAGATCCTTTGCCTTGGTACATTAGGTGTAAATGAAGACTTCTTCGCTATGAAGGAAACACTTGAGGCATTCGCTTCTGATAATGACCTTACATTCACATACAAGAGAGGCAACGTTCCGTACCTCCATCCGGGCAGAACTGCAGAAGTTTACTGCAAGGGTGTGAAGATCGGTCACTTTGGTCAGCTCCGCTATGAGATCATCGACCAGATGAACATCGCAGGCGGTAAGAAAGCAGATACAAAGATCTTCATCGCAGAGATCGATTACAGCACATTAAAAGAGCTCTTCAAAGCAGCGATCAACTACGTTCCGGAGTCCGGTTTTGCTAAGAATAGCAGAGATATCTCTGTTGTGATCGGCAAAGAGGTAGAGTGTGGTACAATCATCGATGCAATCGCAGCTTGTGATGCGCTGATCACAAAAGTTGATCTGTTCGACATCTTCGAGAGCGAGAAACTCGGTCTTGATAAGAAGAGTATGGCGTTCAAGATCAAACTTGCATCCAACGAGGGCGATGTAACAGACGCTATGACAGATGCAGTGATCGAGAAAGTTATGGCAGCACTTGGCGAGCAGTTTGGCGCACAGATGAGAGCATAATTCGCAAGAATTCACACGCATATAGTAAGCAAAATATGGCTATCCTTACAGTAATGAATATTGCTGTAAGGAGGCCATTTTTTTATGGATATGAATTATGAGATTGTAAGAGTCAAAGGTCGTGAAATCCTTGACTCCAGAGGAAATCCAACATTGGAAGCAGAAGTGGAATT
>JAFYOD010000277.1 GCA_017556515.1 Lachnospiraceae bacterium | reverse complement strand
TCACCGTTACCGCTGTCAACGCTCTGAACAAGCTGTCTCCCATCAAGTCCATGGTGGCATCCACTTACCAGGCTGTTTCCGGCGCCGGTGTTGCCGGTATGGCAGAACTGAAGAATCAGCTGGAAGCTCTGATGAAGGGTGAGACTGCGGAGGTTAAGACTTTCGCTTACCAGATCGCCTACAACCTGATCCCTCAGATCGGCGGCGAGCAGATGGACGGCTACACCAGCGAGGAAATGAAGCTGCATTTCGAAGGCCGCAAGATTATGCACCTGCCCGAGATGAATGTCTCCTGCACCTGCGTCCGTGTTCCTGTCATGCGCAGCCACTCCATCTCCGTGCAGCTGAAGTTCGATCGTCCTGTTTCTGCAGAAGAAGCCCGTGAGATTCTGAAGGACGCTCCCGGTGTCAAGCTGGTGGATGATCTGAATAACAAGCAGTATCCCATGCCCCTGGAGACCACCGGTCAGGATCTGGTCTTTGTGGGCCGTATCCGTCCTGACCTGACCGATGAGAACGGTCTGTGCCTGTGGTGCTGCGGCGACCAGGTCCGTAAGGGCGCTGCGCTGAACTGCATCCAGATCGCAGAACTGCTGATCGAGAAGTAAGCGTATACTATAAATAATAGTAACCCCGGAACGATTCGTTCCGGGGTTTAGCTTTGCGGAAAAACGGGCATCCTACCAACGGAGGGATGTATATGAAACTCAGGGATATTATGACAAAACAGGTAGTCAGGATCCATCCGGAGGAAACGGTAACGGTAGCGGCCAGAATGCTGGAGCACAATAATATCGGAGCCATGCCGGTATGCGGCAATGACGGAAGGCTATGCGGAATGATCACGGACAGGGATATTGTGATCCGCTGTCTGGCGTCCGGAAGAAAGCCAGATACCACCAGGGTCAGAGAAGTGATGACAACCAAGGTGTATGTGGCAAGACCGGATATGGATGTGTCGATGGTGGCAGGTCTGATGGGGCGAGAACAGATCAGAAGACTCCCGGTTATGGATAAAGGGAAGCTCTGCGGTATGATCAGCATAGGTGATCTGGCGGAGAGAGAAGAGAGCGGATTGGATGCTGCGGAGGCGCTGACAGGGATCAGCAGCCGTCTGTCCAGCAGAGAATGAGAAATGTTCTCCCGTCGAAAACACCAAAAAAGAATGTAATAATTTGTAAAAAAGAGCTTGACAAAGGGAGGTGTGCGTGCTAATATATGCAAGCTGTCAGCAAGACAGCGAGCAATACAGAAAAGACCGAAAAAACAAGAAAAAAGTTCTTGACAAAACGGATGTTCTGGTATATAATAATCAAGTTGCGAAACGAACGGATAACTCCTGAAACACAACGAGATGCACAAAAGAATTTGAAAAAACTTGTAAAAAGTGCTTGACAAATTCGACAAGATGTGCTAAGATATTTAAGTTCGCTGCGAACGAAATAAAATTCAAAACGAACGTGTCTGTACCTT
The DNA here is from genome assembly GCA_017556515.1 of Lachnospiraceae bacterium. Taxonomy (GTDB): domain Bacteria; phylum Bacillota; class Clostridia; order Lachnospirales; family Lachnospiraceae; genus Pilosibacter. The sequence continues at coordinate 181 of JAFYOD010000277.1, read as the reverse complement.
GTAAATTGAATAACGTAAAGACAAACTATAACACCTTGGACATTTTAAATGTTTAAGTTTAGAATCGTGTAAACGAATTTTAAGCCAACGAAAATTCTTGAGTATATTTGCTAAGACAAATTTATTCAAAAACTTGATTTGAGGCACTTCGGTGCTTTAGATACAACTTTTTGAGAGTTTG
>JAFYOD010000276.1 GCA_017556515.1 Lachnospiraceae bacterium | reverse complement strand
GATCACCCACGGACATGAGGACCACATTGGTGCGCTTCCTTATGTTTTAAAAGATATCAATGCCCCGGTCTATGGCACAAAACTGACCATCGGTCTGATCGACCACAAATTAAAAGAGAATAATATGCTTAAAAATGTGAAGCGTAAAGTGGTAAAACACGGACAGTCCATTAATCTTGGATGTTTCCGTGTGGAGTTCATTAAGATGAATCACAGTATCGCAGATGCGACTGCTCTTGCAGTATTCACACCGGCCGGCGTGATCTTGAACACCGGCGATTTTAAGATTGACTATACTCCGGTATTCGGAGACGTAACGGATCTGCAGAGGCTGGCAGAGCTTGGAAAGAAAGGCGTTCTGGCATTGATGTGCGATTCTACGAATGCCACACGTAAAGGTTTTACCATGTCTGAGAAGACAGTTGGAAAGACATTTGATGCGATCTTTGCAGAGCACAGACAGAACCGTATCATCGTCGCGACATTCGCATCCAACGTAGACCGTGTACAGCAGGTGATCAACACTGCCTGCAAGTACGGACGTAAGGTTGTGGTAGAAGGCCGCAGCATGGTAAACGTCATTGGTACCGCACAGGAGCTTGGATATATCAGTATTCCGGAGGGAACACTGATCGATATCGAACTGCTGAAGAATTATAAGGAAGAAGACACAGTTATCATCACAACCGGAAGTCAGGGTGAGTCCATGGCAGCTCTGTCCCGCATGGCTTCTTCCATGCATAGAAAAGTATCCATTACACCGAGAGACGTGGTGGTGATCAGCTCCACTCCGATCCCGGGCAATGAAAAAGCCGTATCCCGCGTAGTAAATGAACTTTCTATGAAGGGTGCGAAAGTGATCTCACAGGATACTCATGTTTCCGGACATGCGTGTCAAGAAGAAATCAAACTGATCTATTCTCTGGTACATCCGCAGTACTCCATTCCGATCCACGGTGAATTCCGTCATCGTATGGCCCAGAAGGAGCTAGCAGAGTCCCTTGGTATGCCGAAGGAAAATGTCATGATGCTTCATACGGGTGATGTTCTGGAAATCGGAGAGAGCGGAGCAGAAGTGGTAGACCATGTACAGTCCGGTGGAATCCTGGTTGACGGACTTGGAGTCGGAGACGTTGGAAACATCGTTCTTCGCGACAGACAGAACCTGGCTCAGAACGGTATCATTATCGTTGTGCTTGCACTGGAGAAGTATTCCAACCAGCTGCTTTCCGGACCGGATATCGTGTCCCGCGGTTTCGTTTATGTACGAGAGTCTGAAGATCTTCTGGAAGAGGCTCAGGCTGTGGTTGACCAGGCAGTCTGGGATTGTCTCGACCGCCATATTACGGATTGGGGCAAGATCAAAAACATTATCCGCGACAGCTTAAGTGATTTCTTATGGAAACGCATTAAGCGTAATCCGATGATCTTACCGATCATTATGGAAGTCGAAGGATAAAAGAACTGAAATTGACTGACACCGGGGGATCGGAAACGATCGGTCCCCCGGATAGAACCGAGGAGTTATATGAGCAGAGTAACAAAAGAAATCAACAAAATGAGCTTAGCGGTCATTAGTTTTTGCGGACATCTCGTTCTGTACACACTGGTGGCAGTGCTTCTGTTCATGGGAGCGAAAAAAGGATATGAGTTCGGTTACAGCATTTTCTATGCGCCGGGAATCGATAAAGCTCCGGGTGTTGAAAAGGTAGTGACTCTGGATGGTTCGGAGTCCGTATCCGAAGTTGGAAAACTTCTGGAAGATATCGGACTGATCCGCGACCATTCTGCATTTTCCATTCAGGCAAAAGTCTATGGATATGAAGTACAAGAAGGAGTATGGGAGCTTAATACATCGTTAAGTTCCAAGGAGATGATCGATCTCTTGAAAGAAACTCCTGAAGGAGATAAATGATGATTACGGATGAACGTATTACCGCTTATATCAATTCACTGGACTCCGGAGACGGAGAGATCCTTGATGCGATCCAGAAAGAAG
>JAFYOD010000005.1 GCA_017556515.1 Lachnospiraceae bacterium | reverse complement strand
GCAGCTTGTCTCCCTGTTCAACCGTGATGTGGAAGTGGTATATTACGGAACCCTGTTCATGAGACTTTGTGTCATGGTAGTTCCGGTCACATGCCTCACACAGATTTTCGCCGGTACTCTCCGCGGTGCAGGAAGTGCGAAGATCCCGATGTATATCATGCTTGCATCTTATGTTGTATTCCGTCAGATCTACCTGTTTATCATGAGCAACGTGATGCATACTCCGCAGACGATCGGTTTTGGTTATCCGGCAGGCTGGATCCTCTGCGCGATCTTGACAACTCTGGCATACAAATTCAGCGGCTGGGAGAAACGTGCGCTCAAATAATTCTAAAACTATCGCCGGAGACACCTCCGGCGATTCTTCTAGTATTGAAAGGAGAACCCCTATATGAGTAATAAATCTGCAAAATCCAATTCCATGGATATGACAGAAGGTTCCATCGTCAAACTGTTAATTGCATTTTCTATTCCATTGCTTGTGGGAAATATCTTCCAGCAGCTTTACAATACCGTAGACAGTCTGGTAGTCGGCAACTTTGTCGGTAAAGAAGCACTGGCAGCTGTCGGTTCTACCGGTCCTGTCATCAATACACTGATCACTTTCTTTGGCGGTCTGTCCCTTGGTGCAACAGTTATTATCAGCCGTTTCTTTGGCGCACATGATGACGAGAGACTGCATTCTGCCATCGAAACAACCTTGGCACTGACCTTTATCAGCGGTATTATCTGCACGGTCCTTGGCATCTATGCCGCACCGTGGCTTCTTCGCTTCATGGACACTCCGGAAGATGTTATGCCGGAAGCATCCACCTACCTTCGAATTTATTTTGCAGGAGTTTTCGGACTGCTCCTGTACAACATCGGAAGTGGTATCCTGCGCGCAGTCGGAGATACGAAACGTCCGCTGTATTTCCTGATCTTTTCCAGTATCATGAACATTGTTCTGGATTTGATCTTTGTGATCGTGTTTGGCATGGGTATTGCTGGTGTTGCTTATGCGACTATCATTTCGCAGTTTGTATCTGCGATCCTGATCTTGATCTTATTGACCAAGAGTAAGGAAAATTATCGCTTTGTATGGAAGGATCTCCATATTAACATGCAGCTGGTTCGCCAGATCTGTGCCATTGGTATGCCGGCCGGTCTTCAGCAGGCGATCACATCCTTCTCCAACGTTTATGTACAGTCTTATATCAACGGCTTCGGTTCCGGCTGTATGGCAGGCTGGAGCAGCTACTCCAAGATCGATATGTTTGTTATGCTCCCGATGATGAGCATTGCACAGGCGATCACCACATTCGCCAGCCAGAACCTGGGCGCAGGAAATTTGGAACGTGCAAAAAAAGGTACCAAGACGGCTTTGATCATGTCCGTCGGTATCGCAGTTTCTGTCGCCAGCCTCCTTTGGATCTTTGCTCCTCAGTTTGCAAATATGTTCAGCCAGGAAGCTGATGTTTCCTACTACTGCGTTCTGTTCCTCAGACAAAATATTTTCTTCTTTGTGACCAGCGCCGTTACACAGGTATACTCAGGAACACTCCGCGGTGCAGGAAATTCCAAAACTCCGATGTTCCTGATGCTGTTCTCCTACGTTGCATTCCGTCAGGTTTACCTCTTCATCGTAAAACAGGTTTGCTACACACCTAGCCTTGTAGGTTTCGGTTATCCGGCAGGCTGGATGGTATGTGCTCTTCTTACCACCCTGTATTACTGGTTCAGCGGTTGGGAGAAAAAAATAAAATTAAAATAAGTCAATCTTCCCCTAGAACCCGGCAGAGAATATCTGCCAACGGTTCCATGGCATTTAAGGCCTCCGCATACGTGTTTGTCTGGGCTCCGACTTCGATCAGAGCCGATCTCGCCCGGACATGCTGGTTATAGCGGAGGCCTTTTAAATAGATTTTTCTTGTGAAGCCCGGGTATTGCTCTGCTGCTTCCAGTTGAAGCTGAAAACTAAATGCAAGGTTCGCTTCGCGATTTGGATTTTGCAGATACTCGATGGGGCCATCCGGTGTCTGTGAAGTCCCGTTAAAAAACATAATCCTGGCTGTCGGTTTTCCATTTACCTCCGTAACCAATTGAGTATTTTCCTCAACTCCGTCTCGATGCAGATCCAGAACCACCTCGATCGATGGATTACGCTGCAAGATCCCGCTTATTCCGTCCAAAGCATACGTATATGCCTGATTTCTGTCCAATGTCCCGTTTTTCATATCATAATTCGACGTATCATGGATCACGTTATATCCTTGTTCTTCTAACAATTCCTTCAGATACGCTCCCACACCTACGATGGTTGCTTCCTGATTCTGTGAATGATCCGCAAACTCCTCTTGTGAATGAGTATGGTAGATCAGGATCTGAGGCGAACTCTCCTGCTTTTCCACCGTAAGATCCATGTTTAAAAAACGCTCTGCGTTGATCAGTGTCCCATCTGCAGCTGTGGTCGGATGCACCACATAAAATTCTTTCATTAAATAATCATGATCTGACAATTTTTCCCGCACAAGAGCTGAACCGGAAGTCTTGAAATTGACCAGCTCCATGACCGGTTCGAACGATGCCTCCTCTACCTGATCTTTTTCCGGCGTTGTTTCATTTTCTTTCAAGATCTGCGCTTCCCAGACTCCGGCAAGCAGTCGTTCATAAGCCGGATCTTCTCCCTGCTCAAAGTTTTTCGGAAGCTGCTCCATATATTCCAGCACTTTCGGCTTTCGCAAAAAATACCGGGCCGGATATTCCTCTTCTGACTGTCCTTCGCAAAACCAGACTGCCATCACAGAATCAGCCGCATGCACCCCATATTTTCTATACAAAATCTGCATTTGTTCAGCCACAGCCCCCGAATTCCCCAATAACATAAATGCCATGACGGATAGGCCTGCGATCCCCAGAATAACGGCACGGTGTCTCCACAGTTTCCACTTCAAATAGGACCATCTTCGCTTCATTCTGCCCCCACAGACCTTTGTTACCTACATTTTATGAGAATGTACGATTTTCTATCACCGAAACAAAGCCTCATGGATCGCCTCTGAAATGGTATAGCTGAGCACTTCCACACGCTCATCAATATCATGAGGTGTTACATACATGGGAGAGGCTTTCGGATCCGCATACTCGATGACCGTTGGAACGCCAAGAGCCAAGACAGGAATTCCAAGCACCTCCTCAGTCAGTTCATTTCTGTGGTTTCCCACACCGGATCCCGGATGAATTCCCGTATCTGCCAGTTGGAGCGTGACTCCCAGACGCCGAACATTGCGCGCTGCCAAGGCGTCTACAACAATCACAGCCCCAGGCTTAGTTTCTTTCACAACTCCCCTGATTATCTCTGCACTTTCCATTCCCGTCTGCCCCATGACTCCGGGTGTCAGTCCACTGAGAACCGGATATCCGTGTTTCTCACAAAAATCCTGTCCATACTCCAAGTAAAGGTGCCTTGTTACCTGAAGGTGTTCTAATACTTTCGGTCCCAGCGCATCCGGAGTCGCATTCGAATTCCCCAGACCAATTACCAAGATCGGAACATTTTCCACGTGATGTAACTGCAGCAGTTCCAAAAGATGCTCCGCCAAAGTTTCCGTCACTTCCTTATGGAAATTTTCATCCTTCTCCGCCAGACCTGGAGCCTCCAGTGTCAAATAACGGCCGATGGGCTTTCCCATCGCTGTCGCCCCCTCTTCTGTTTTTATGATTACCTGGCTCAGATGAATCCTTTTTTCCTTATGCTCCCACTGATGAAGTTCTACACCTGAAATTTCGACACAGTCACTCTGAAAACGCTCCTGTTCCTCCAGAGCCAGATCCGTTCGGATGTCAAATCGGTTCTTGTCTTTTTCCATCTTAGATCCCCTCAAAAAACTTATTTTTATTAATAATTTTCAGCAAAAAAAGAAGAATTATGTATTGACATTAGACGAATTATTCGCTAGAATATAACAGTATGTTTACATTGAACTGTCCGTGTCCAGACTTTGATGCAAAACAAACAGAGAATATTTTTTAATTATAATGGAGGTGCACAGATTGGCTAACATCAAATCTGCAAAAAAGAGAATCTTAGTTGCTGAGACTAAGGCTGCTAGAAACAAAGCTATCAGATCTAAAGTAAAAACTTTTGTTAAGAAAGTAGAGACTGCTATCACAGCTGGCGATAAGGCTGCTGCACAGGTTGCTCTCGTTGCTGCTATCAGCGAAATCGACAAGGCTACTACAAAGGGCGTTTTCCATAAGAACACTGCTTCCAGAAAAGTATCCCGTTTGTCCAAAGCTGTAAACGCAATGGCTTAATTAAAAGACTGGAACGATTTACGATCATAAATATAAAAAAGCTTTTCCGAGAGGTGTGTCGGAAAAGCTTTTTTATTTTC